>JADFAM010000037.1 GCA_015665265.1 Flavobacterium sp. | reverse complement strand
GAAGACAATTACAATTATAGATTTGGGCTGCGGTCACGGAGACATCCTAAGAGATGTTGCCAAGTTTGGCAGAAAAAACAAGTATAAATTTAAATTATTAGGTGTTGATGCAAATCCTGACGCCATAGAATATGCTAGAGAGCTTTCTAAAGATTATTCAGAATTGAGTTTTGAAACAATAGATATTTTTTCAGAAGAGTTTAAAAAACAAAGCTATGACGTGGTTTTATGTACGTTGTTTTTACATCATTTTAAGAATGATGAACTCATATCATTCTTAAAGACCACTATTAAAAAAGCTACCATTGGAGGCGTTGTTAATGATTTACACAGGCATCGAATGGCTTATTATTTATTTAAGATGATTGGGGTTTTTATTAAGAATAAGATGGTTAGAGAAGACGGTTTAACATCCGTTTTAAGAGCATTCAAAAAAAAAGAAATAAAGACTATTTTAACAAAAGTACAAGTGCCTTTTACAATTCATTGGAAATGGGCTTTTCGTTATTTATGGATTTTAAAAAAGGAGCCTAATTAGAAAAAAAGTCTGATTATTAAGGATATATCATGAGCGTAAAAATACTTTCAGTAGCAAAACAATTGCCAAAGTATACTAGAGATACAAAGGACATTATTCCATTTGTTAAGCTATGGATGCAGGGTCAGGAAAAAAGATTTCAACGAAAAGTACTAAAGCTTTTTGAAGGAGCTGGTGTAGATAGGCGGTATTCTATTATGGATGCAGAAGAGGTTTTTTCAAATTCGTCTTTTGAAGAAAAAAACAATATCTATGTCAGAGAGGTAACAGACTTGGCAGAACAATCATTAAAAAAGTCATTAATAAAAGCAAGCTTACAACCCACAGATGTCGATTATATTATTACTGTTAGTTGTACGGGAATTATGATCCCCTCTGTAGACGCTTATTTAATTAATAGTTTGCAGATGAAGCAAGATATTGTGAGGCTACCTGTCACAGAAATGGGATGTGCTGCGGGAGTTTCAGGAATAATCTATGCAAAAAACTTCTTAAAGGCCAACCCAAATAAAAGAGCGGCGGTGATAGCTGTAGAATCTCCAACAGCAACATTTCAGCTAGAAGACTTTTCTATGGTAAATATTGTAAGTGCAGCAATTTTTGGTGATGGTGCTGCAAGTGTTATTTTATCATCTTACGAAGAAGACAATGGGCCAAAAATTATAGACGAAGCGATGTATCATTTTTATAACGCAACCCATATGATGGGTTTTAAACTAGTAAACACAGGCTTACAAATGATTTTAGATAAGTCCGTTCCAGAAACTATTTCCAATCACTTTCCAATGATTGTTCATCCTTTTTTAGAGCGAAATCATCTAACAATAGAAGACATAAACCATTTAATTTTTCATCCAGGAGGTAAGAAAATAGTTCAGACTGTTGAAGATTTATTTGGGTCTTTAGGAAAGAATATTAATGACACAAAAGAGGTGTTACGATTGTATGGAAACATGTCTAGCGCAACAGTTTTATACGTCTTAGAACGATTTATGGATGGAGATAGACAACCCGGAGAAAAAGGACTGATGCTAAGTTTTGGACCAGGCTTTTCTGCACAAAGAATATTATTAGCATGGTAAAAGAATTTAAAGATAAAAATGAGTGGGCTCTAATTTTAGGAGGCTCAAGTGGCTTAGGTCTGGCAACAGCGAAAAAGTTAGCTTGTCATGGGATGAATATTTGTGTAGTTCATAGAAATTCTAGATCACAACAAGCAGAAATAGAAAAAGAGTTTAAAAAAATTACTGAAGAGGGGGTAGATTTTATTAGCTATAATACAGATGCTTTACATTCAGAAAAGAGAGCTGCATTGATAGAGGATTTAGAAAAAGAATTAAATGATGGCGCTATAAAAACACTTGTACACAGCGTGGCCAAGGGAAATTTAAAACCCATGATTTCAAAAACTACTCCAACATTACAAACAGACGATTTTCAATTAACAATTCAAGCAATGGGCGTTAGTTTATATGATTGGACTAAAGCTGTTTTTGAAGCTAAATTATTTTCAGATGATGCGCGAGTTATCAGCTTTACAAGTGAAGGAAACTCAAAAGCATGGAAAAATTATGCCGCTGTTTCAGCAGCAAAAGTAACGTTAGAAGCAATTACAAGAAATATTGCTCTAGAGTATGCACCCTTTGGAATTAGAGCAAATTGCATTCAAGCAGGAGTTACAGATACGGCTTCTTTAAGAATGATTCCTGGCAGCGATGAAATAAAAAAACATTCTTTATTACGTAATCCATTTCATAAATTAACAGTACCAGAAGACGTTGCCAATGTGGTTTATCTTTTATCTAAAGATGAAGCATCTTGGATTAATGGTACAATTATTCCTGTAGATGGAGGAGAACATATAAGCTAAACAATTTGAACCATAAAAAAATCATACGGCTCTTACCCTATCAAGCACCCTTTTTGTTTGTAGATGAACTAATATCTCTAACAGAACTTGGTGCCGAGGGGTGTTACACCTTTAAAGAAGACGAGTATTTTTATCAAGGCCATTTTAAAGACAATCCAATAACCCCTGGAGTTATTTTGACCGAAGTAATGGCTCAAATTGGGGTTGTTTGCTTAGGAATATACTTATTAAGAGCTGATATTTCTACTACAAAAAAACCACAAATTGCATTAACTTCAAATCATATCGACTTCTTTCTGCCAGTTTATCCTAAAGAGCGTGTTAAGGTAGTTTCTAAAAAAAATTATTTTAGATTTAATAAACTAAAATGTAAGGTGGAGTTGTTTAATGAAAAAAATGAACTGGTTTGCAGAGGAACCATCTCAGGAATGTTAAAATCAATGAATAATGAAGCATAGAGTTGTAGTTACAGGGATGGGGGTTGTAGCACCAAATGCTGTTGGTATAGACAACTTTTTAGCAGCAATTCAAGAAGGAAGATCTGGAATTACATTTCATCAAAAACTTCAAGAGTTAAAATTTTCTTGCTGTATTGGAGGAATTCCTTCAATATCAGAAGAGATGAAAAAAAAGTATCTAACACCACTACAATTACGTGGATTTGATAGTGCTGGAATTTTATATGGGTGTATTGCAGGGATAGACGCTTGGAAAGATGCAGGCTTTGCTATTGATAAAAACCTACCCGTAGATTATGACTCTGGACTGGTCTTCGGAGCAGGTACTTCGGGAGTAGAAAAATTTAAAGAGGCTGTTTATAAACTAGACGACCAAAAGGTAAAAAGATTAGGCAGTACTGTTGTTGTTCAAACAATGGCAAGCGGTGTTAGTGCTTACTTGGGGGGTATTTTAGGAGCGGGAAATCAAGTCACCACAAACTCATCTGCTTGTACTACAGGCACAGAAGCTTTACTTATGGGTTTTGAACGTGTTCAGGCAGGAAAGGCAAAAAGAATGCTGGTTGGAAGTTGTAGTGATGATGGAGCCTATATATGGGGCGGATTTGATGCAATGAGAGTGATGACCTATAAACACAACGAAAAACCAGAAGAAGGGTCTAGACCCATGAGTGCAGATGCATCAGGCTTTGTGCCTGGCAGTGGTGCTGGTGCATTAGTGTTAGAAACTTTAGAGAGTGCTTTGGAAAGAAAAGCAACTATTTATGCAGAAGTATTGGGCGGAAACATAAATTCTGGAGGACAACGAAACGGAGGAACGATGACAGCACCAAATTCTGAAGCCGTACAAAAATGTATTGTAGATGCAATGAAAAACGCAAATATAGCAGCTTCAGAAATTGATGCAATTAATGGGCACCTAACTGCTACTATAAAAGATCCTGTAGAAATAGAAAATTGGACAAAAGCTTTAGGGAGAACTGGGCAAAAATTTCCAATGATAAATTCTTTAAAATCTATGGTTGGGCATTGTCTTGCAGCTGCGGGAGCCATAGAAAATGTGGCAACAATATTGCAATTAAAACACCAATTTATCTTTCCAAATATTAATTGCGAAGAAGTGCATCCAGATATTTTAAAATTAATTCCAAAAGAAAAAATACCAACTAAATACACACCAAAAAAAATAAAGATCATTGCAAAAGCAAGCTTTGGCTTTGGAGATGTAAATGGATGTGTTATTTTTAAGAAATATTAAAAAAGAATTCATGACAAAAGAAGACCTTATTATTTCGTTACAAAAAATTGTAAAGCCCTATGTACAAGATCAAAATGCATTTAACAACCTATCTGAGGAGACAGATTTTATTAATGATTTAAAGATTAATTCAGCGAATTTAGTAGATGTTATTTTAGATGTAGAGGACGAGTTTGATATTGAAATTGATAATGATTCTATGGAAAAAATGCTTTCAGTAAAGGCGGCTGTAGAAATTATTGAAACCAAATTATCAGCATCTTGATAGGGAACGATGTTATAGATTTATCTCTTGCTAAAACACAAAGCAATTGGCAGCGAAAAGGGTTCTTAAAAAAGCTATTTTCAAATGATGAGCAACAACTTATCTTAGAAACATTAAATTCTTTTGAGATGGTTTGGAGGCTTTGGAGCATGAAGGAAGCTGCGTATAAAATTTTTACACAACAACACAACGTGCGTTTTTTTGCCCCAAAAAACTTTGAATGTAAATTGACACAAGGTTCCAAGGGTGTGGTTAGTTTCAAGGGTCAAAACTTTTACACAAGAACAAAAGTAAATAAGGATTGTGTTTTTACTACTGCAGTTATTGAAAATAAAAAGAGCCCGTATTCAGAAATGGTATCTCCAGATCAAATTGACACAATGATTAAGAGCAAGCTTAACGAATTAACAGCAATAGAAATTTCAGAAATTCAACAAAAAAAATCAAAAAATGGGGTCCCTAGTTATCATTACAAAACAACACTTCTTACCTCATCATGTTCAATATCACACCATGGAAAGTATGGGGCATATTCATTTTTAGAGGCTTAAATAATGTTAACTTTAAAAGAGGTCCTTTTTCAACAGTGTGAAGATTTTGTAAATACACGTCTTCAAACCATACAGATAATTATTTCTTCTCATCAAAAGGCATTGAGCTCAGAAACTAAAAGTTCTGCAGGAGATAAGCATGAAACAGGCAGGGCAATGCTACAATTAGAAATGGAAAAAGCAGGGCAACAATTAGCTGCTGTTCAACAAATGCAACAAACACTAGCTAAGATTAACACTTTATCATCCTCAGCAAACATTGCCTTAGGGTCTGTTATAAAAACCTCATCAGCATGTTATTTTTTGAGTATTTCTGCAGGAAAGTTAAAAGATAAAAAAACTTTCTATTTTGCCATTTCCACCTCTTCGCCAATTGGCAAATTATTAGTGGGGAAAAAAGCTGAAGACACCTTTACTTGGAACGGAAAAGAAATTACAATAGAGAGTGTTTTATAGCGCCATCACTATTAATATAATTTAGTCTACAAAGCAAAGATCAATCTCTTTTCCCGAAACTATATTTTTAGCACTTTGAAAGAAAATAGTCTGAGAATTAAATGTAGCTTCAATCAACCAAAAAGACCCTTTGAAGAATGATTTTTTTACAACAGCCTTGTGCGAAGAATCTTTAGAAACTTGAATTTGATGCGGATATATCAGTCTTTTTTTTGCGTCTACAAAAAGTTCGTTTACATCATCAAATAAAGCCGCGACATAGTGTTCGGAAGGGTTTTTATATAAGTTTCTTGGAGAATCTAATGCAATCACTTTTTTGTTTTTAATCACCATCATTTGGTCTGCAAAAGAAAGTGCGTCATCTCCATCATGTGTTGCCACAATACATGAAATATTTTTCTCTTTTAGATAACTAAAAAGCTTTCTTCTGAGTGAGTTTTTCTTAAAATTATCTATTTGACCAAAAGGCTCATCTAACAAAATAAGTTCGGGTTCTTTTGCCAAGGCCCTCGCAATTGCCACTCGTTGTTGTTGCCCTCCACTTAGGGTTTTTACTTTTTCATTTGCAAAACTAGACATCTCTATAACCTCTAATAATTCATTGGTTCTTTGTTCTTTCTCTTCAGGATAAAACCGCGACAAAAATTTTCCAATATTTTCTGCAACAGAAGTGAAGGGCATTAAATCAAAATCTTGAGCTACATATTTAAAGAAGCTCACCCCAGGAACTAGATGAAAAGCAGGACCTAAAACCTCTTCATTTTTCCAATAAATAGACCCTTTTTTTAAATCCAACAAACCGTAAACTGCTTTTAATAAAGTAGATTTCCCCGAGCCACTTTCCCCCATGACACAGAGGTGTTGCCCTTCCCCTAAAGTGAAAGAAATATCAGTTAATATTTCTTTTTTAGGAGTATATTGAAATGAAATGTTAGAGACTTTTAGCATAAAAAAACCGCAAACAGTTTAACTGTTTTGCGGTGTAAAAATACTGAAAAAAGTATCAGTTAACTTTTAAGTTTAGCTTTTGGAGGATTTGGTAATCTATCAAAACCCATATTGTATAAAGTAAATCCAAATATATCAGCATATTGCTCAATGGTTTTAGCTACAGGAGTTCCTGCGCCATGCCCAGCATTTGTTTCAATACGTATCAATACTGGATTGTTACCACCCTGTTTATCTTGCAATTCTGCGGCAAACTTAAAACTGTGTGCTGGAACCACTCTATCATCATGATCTCCTGTGGTTACAAGTGTTGCAGGGTAGGCTATTCCTTTTTTGACATTATGTACTGGAGAATATCCTTTTAAATACTTAAACATTTCTTCACTTTGTTCTGCGGTTCCATAATCGTAAGCCCATCCAGCACCAGCTGTAAACGTATGATAGCGCAGCATGTCTAAAACCCCAACAGCAGGCAAAGCTACTCGCATTAGATCTGGTCTTTGTGTCATGGTTGCCCCAACCAACAAGCCACCATTTGAGCCTCCTCTAATTGCTAAGTATTCTGAAGAAGTGTAGTTGTTTTCAATTAGATATTCTGCAGCTGTGATAAAATCATCAAATACATTTTGTTTGTTCATTTGAGTTCCTGCGTCATGCCATTTTTTACCATATTCTCCACCACCTCGTAGGTTTGGAACAGCATAGACCCCTCCTTGCTCCATCCATATGGCATTAGTAATACTAAAGCCAGGGTTTAAACTGATATTAAATCCACCATACCCATACAATATCGTTGGGTTTTTTCCATCTAGCTTCATTCCTTTTTTATGCGTAATAATCATTGGAATTTTAGTACCGTCTTTAGAGGGATAAAATACTTGATTACTCTCATAATCATTAGGGTCGAAATCAATATCAGGACTCCAATACAATTCAGTTTCTCCTGTTTTTATATTTAAAGTGTATATACTAGAAGGAGTGTTGTAATTGGTAAATGAAAAATAATCTATAACAGCATCTTTTTTACCACCAAAACCACCTGCATTTCCAACTCCAGGCAATGTTATTTCACGAATCTTATTTCCGTCAAAATCATATTGTAAGACTTTAGAGACAGCATCTACCATGTATTCAGTGAAAAAATAACCGCCACCAGATGAAGCGCTAAGCACATGCGCCGTCTCTGGAATAAAATCTTTCCAATTTTTAGGAGCAGGATCAGTTGCATCTACAGTTACAATTTTTTGATTTGGCGCATTAAGATTGGTCACTAAATATAGAGTTGTTCCTCGGTTGTCAATTACATAGGTGTCACTATCAAAATTGTTTACAACAGGAATTAGTGCACTGCTCTTCTTTGTTAAATCTTGAATAAAAAGCTTGTTTCCGGAAGTAGAAGTTGATGCTGAAATGATTAAATATCGGTCATCTTCAGTTAATGAACCACCAACATATCTGTGCTTTTGAGCATCAGATGCGCCAAAAATAACTTGATCATTTTTTTGAGAGGTTCCTAACTTATGATAGTATAATTTATGTTGATCTGTTTTTGCAGAAAGCTCACTTCCTTCAGGTTTGTCATAGCTTGAGTAATAAAAGCCTTCATTTCCTTTCCAAGAAATACCCGAAAACTTCACATCAATAAGGGTATCTTCTTTAACTTTTTTTGAATCAACATCAATGACTATAATTTTACGCCAATCGCTTCCCCCCTCTGAAATAGAATAGGCAGCTGTTTTTCCATCTTTTGAAAAAGTTAATCCGCTTAGGGATGTGGTTGCGTCTTCAGAAAAGGTATTGGGGTCTAAAAAAACCTCTTCATTGGCGCCATCTTTTTTTCTATACACAACATATTGGTTTTGCAAACCATTGTTTTTGTAGTAATAGGTGTAATCTCCTTCAATAAAAGGGGCCCCAATTTTTTCATAGTTCCACAATTTAGAGAGGCGATCTTTTAATTGTTTTCTGTAAGGAATATTAGAAAGATAATCAAAAGTAACTTCATTTTCTGCACTTACCCAATCTTCGGTTTCTTTACTTCTATCGTCTTCTAGCCAACGATAGTTGTCTATTACTTCGGTTTCAAAATAGTTTTCTGCAACAGGTTTTTTTACAGTTTCAGGATAATTTAAAACACGGTCTCTTTTTGAAGGTTTTTCTTTACAGGCGTTTAACATCATAGCAAAACAAATAATAAGGGTAAGTGAGTTTTTCATAGGTGAGTAATATTAGTGACTTCTAAAGTATGATATTTTTTTATGAAACTAAAACAATTACTTTTGTACCACAAAAAATTATTATGACAGAAAACCTAACAAAACAAACCTTTTTAGAGAAGGTGTTTAATTACGAAAAAAATAAAGATTGGATGTATGAAGGGAAGTTGCCTGCCATCATAGATTTCTATGCAGATTGGTGTGGTCCTTGTAAGATGATCGCTCCTGTTTTAGAGGAGTTAAGTGATGCGTATGCGGGTAAAATAAACATTTATAAAGTAGATACTGAGGCAGAGCAAGAGTTAGCAGCAGCTTTTGCGATACGAAGCATTCCCTCAATGTTATTTATTCCAATGAGCGAACAGCCTCAAATGGCTAACGGAGCTTTGCCAAAACAAGAGTTACACAAACTAATTAAAGAAGTGTTAAAAGTAGAAATTTAAAGATTTTCTTGTAACATAATTACGTTTAAACCCTCTAATATTTATTAAATAAACTAACTACATGATTTTTAAATTTCTAAAACTTGAATGGAAGCAATTTGTTCGATCAGCTACATTTGGCAAAAGCATTGCTTTAAAAATAATTATAGGTTTTTTTGCATTGTATTTTATCCTCTCTTTTTCAGTCATTGGTGCGGGAAGTTTCTTTATTTTAAAGAAAACCTTCCCAGATTCAGATCCTTTACAGATTGTTAATTCCTATTTGCTATTTGCTATTCTTGGAGATTTGATCTTTAGGTATTTAATGCAAAAATTACCAATCATGAACATCAAACCAATGCTTCCTTTGCCTCTAAATAAAGACAGGTTGGTACATTATGTTTTACGCAAATCTTCCGTTTCTTTTTTTAATATTCTAGGACTATTTTTTTATGTTCCATTTTCTATAGTTTTAATCATTAAAGGGTATGATATAACAGGAGTTTTGGCTTGGTTGTTTAGTTTAATTTTAATTATTCAGTCTGCAAATTTTTTAAATTTTTTAATCAATAAAAACATGATTGCTTTAACAGTAATCATAGCTTTGTTAGTAACTTTAGTCGGGCTTCAAAACTTTGAAATTGTTGATGTAGCTTCACTTGGAGGTCAGTTCTTTGATGCTATTTATGCAACACCTCTCTATTGTTTAATTAGTGTTTTAATCGTCGCAGCCTTATATCGTTTAAACTTTAAACAATTAAGAAATCAAGTGTATTTAGACGAAGCTATTGCATCAAAAGTAGAAGAAGCTAAATCGGTAGATTTATCGTGGACAGACAGGCTAGGTGATGTTGCTCCTTTTATTAAAAATGACATTCGATTAATTTGGAGAAATAAAAGAACGAAGACGGTATTTTTAATGTCTTTCTTATTGCTATTATACGGGTTGATTTTTTTTACATCGGATGTTTATAAAGACATGAAACCATTGCTAATGTTTGCCTCCCTATTTATAACAGGCGGGTTTACGTTAAATTATGGACAGTTTATACCAGCATGGGATAGTACTCATTATAAAATGCTAATGAGTCAAAGTTTTAGATACCGAAAATTTTTAGAATCTAAATGGGTTTTAATGGTTTCAATGACGTCTATATTATATCTTCTAAGTTTTCCCTATTTGTATTTTGGTGTCGATATTTTTTTAATGATTACCGCTGGCGCAATTTTTAATATTGGTTTTAATTCTCTCTTTTTATTGTATGCAGGTTCCTTCAACAGAAAAAGAATAGATTTAACAAAGAGTGCCTTTGGAAATACGCAAGGAACAAGCGCCACACAATTTCTTGTTATTATTCCTTTAATGTTGTTTCCGATGCTCTTATTTTGGGGCTTTGATGCATTTGTTGGATATAATTCAGGACTTATAGCGGTAGCTTCTGTAGGTGTTTTAGCATTTGTTTTTAAAAACACACTTATGAATTTTATTGAAAAAAAATACATTAAAGATAAATACGCTATGATTAACGCTTTTGGGAAAGAAGCATAATTTTTAAATAAAATACAATGATTACAATTAATACAGTTTCAAAAAAATACGGAAAAGCAGAAGTCTTAAACTTAGAATCTTTGGAGATCCCAACAGGTCAAAGTTTTGGGTTGGTTGGAAACAATGGTGCTGGGAAAACAACATTGTTTAATATTTTATTAGACTTGATAAGACCTACAACTGGTTCGGTAATTAATAATGATATTTCTGTTCATAAAAGTGAATCATGGAAAACATTTACAGGTTCTTTTATTGATGAGAGTTTTTTAATTAGTTACTTAACCCCCGAAGAGTATTTTCAATTCATAGGAGATTTAAGAGGAATTAATAAAGCGGACATAAAGGAATTTTTAGGTCAATTTGATGAGTTTTTTAATGATGAGGTTTTAGAAAAGAAAAAGTATTTAAGAGACTTAAGTAAAGGGAATCAGAAAAAAGTAGGTATTGTGGCTGCCATGATGGGAAATCCAAAAGTAGTTGTGTTAGACGAGCCTTTTGCAAACTTAGATCCCACAACACAAATACGGTTAAAGAAAATTTTAAAAACGCTCACCGATAACAAAGAGATCACTGTTCTTGTATCTAGTCATGATTTAAGCCATGTAACTGAGGTTTGTGAACGAATTGTTGTATTAGATAAAGGTCATTTGGTAAAAGACATTGAAACTTCTCAAGAAACCTTAAAAGAGCTAGAGAGTTATTTTTCTGTTTAAGAAACTAATTCCTATTTTTACACACTGTATTGCAATATATTTACCGATTATCTGTTGTAATAACCAGTGTTATAATTCATGAAAAACAGTCAAAAAATAGGGTTGCTTGGAGCGTTAATGTTTATCGTTTCTTGTAGTACAAAGAAAGACGCTTTTTTAAATAGGAATTACAATGCTCTCACAACCCAATATAACATTTTATATAATGGAGGTGTTGCTTTTAATGAAGGGCTTCAAGAAATCAATGCATCGTATGAAGATGATTTTTTTGAATTATTGCCCATAGAGCCTCTAACATTTAAAAATAAAAAGTTTAGACTTCCCAAACTATCCTCCTCATCAAATAAACCAGGAAAAGGATTTCAGGAAAGCCCAGAACAAGAAGAGTCTTTAACACCTTTTGATATTGCAGAGCAAAAAGCAGTAAAAGCAATTCAAAAACATTCCATGAATATTTATGGAAAAGAACGTAACAAAAAAATAGACGATGCTTATTTGCTACTTGGAAAATCTAGATACTATACAGAGCGTTTTATTCCAGCAATAGATGCGTATAATTATATCATTGCCAACTATCCAAACGCAAGTTTACTTAACGAAACAAAAATTTGGAGAGCCAAGGCTCACATTAGATTAGAGAATGAGGAATTAGCGATAGAAACGCTAGAAATTCTTCTTAAGAAACCAGATTTGTCTGATTTAATAAGAGAAGAGGCAGCTACCACCTTGGCCATGGCCTATAGCAAAGCAGACACTATAGAATTAGTAAGAAAATATTTATGGCAGGCCACAGAAACCTCAAAAAACAAGACTCAAACAGCAAGAAATTTATTTGTTTTAGGGCAGTTGTATGGCTTAGACGGAATAAAAGATACTGCTTCTATTGTTTTTAAAAAACTAATTAATTTTAAGCAGGCACCTTATAAGTTTAGAATTCGTGCCGAAATAGAATTAGCTAAAAATTCAGTTTCAGATTCTAGTTCATCAGCAATTATAGAACGATATAAAAAGTTAATTAAAAATCGAGATAACAGACCTTACTTGGATGAAATTTATTATCAGATAGCTGTTTTACAGGAAAAAAAAGACAGTGTTAACCTTGCAGTTTTAAATTATAACAACTCATTACGAGCTAAGCAAGGAGGGGCTAAACAAAAAACGTTTAGCTATGAAAAGTTAGCCAATATTTATTTTAAGAATTTAGACTATGTAACAGCAAGTGCTTATTATGATAGTATCTTAAAAGTAGCAGAAAACAAACAAACTTTAAGAATAAAAAGAATAGAAAGGCGGTCTAAGAATTTAACATCACTTACAAAAAATGAAAAGTTACTTCAAAGAAATGATAGCATTCTTTTATTAGCATCAATGCCAAAAGAAACACTAGAAGAATATTTTCAGGAGTATATCAATAAAATTAAAAAAGAAGATGAAGCGTTAGCCCAGAAAAAACTGAACGCCCTATCTTTTGGGAGTTCTTTTGGAGGCAGCTCATTATCAATTGATACAGCAGGTAAGTGGTATTTTTATAACACACAATCGTTAGGTTTTGGAAAAGGGGAGTTTAAAAGAGTTTGGGGCAATAGGCCTTTAGAAGATAACTGGAGAATATCCGATAAATCAATTATTTCTTCAGATGTTGTTGCAAAAGAGGTTGGAGAGAATCAAAAAATAGCACGCTATGAACTTTCAACTTATTTAGAAACGGTACCCACAACAAGTAAGGAAATAGATTCTTTAGTTTACGATAGAAATACGGCTCTTTTTGAGTTGGGTTTAATTTATAAAGAACAATTTAAAAACAAACCTAAGTCAATATCAAATCTAGAAAGGCTCCTAGTTTCAAAACCGGATAAAGAGCTAATTTTACCTGCAAACTATCAT
Source organism: Flavobacterium sp. (assembly GCA_015665265.1). Lineage (GTDB taxonomy): Bacteria > Bacteroidota > Bacteroidia > Flavobacteriales > Flavobacteriaceae > Polaribacter. Next base: position 30,537 of record JADFAM010000037.1, on the reverse strand, counting down.
TTATTTGAATTGTATTCTTCTTCAAACAACTCAAAAGCAGTCACATATAAAAACTATATTTTAGAAAATTATCCCGAATCTCCTTTTGCAAAAATTATTTTGAATCCAGAAATAGAGCTTTCAAAAGAAATAAAGATAGATCTAGATTCCGAAGTATATGAAATAGCATATCATTTGTATAAAGACGATTCTTTTGAGGAGACTATTTGTTTTATAGACATGACAATTCCTACTCTTGAAGAAGGATCTACTTTAATTTCTAAATTTGAGTTATTAAAAGCATATGCGATAGGAAAATATCAAAATAAAGATTCGTATATTGCTGCCTTAGAGAAAGTTGCGGTAGTTTATCCGCAAACAGAGCAGGGTAAAAAAGCCTTGGAAATTATGAAAAGACTAAAATAAAACGTCTATGTTCAGCAATAAGGAAAAAACACAAAAAACGAAGGTTATGGAAATAAATGTAGTCGCAAAAAATACCGCTATCATTGGAGATATTACTTCTGAGGGAGACTTCAGAATAGACGGAACTTTAGAGGGAAACATCAAAACAAAAGGGCGTGTTATTATTGGTATTTCAGGTTCTGTAAAAGGAAAAATAGATGCTGTAAACTCAGATATAGAAGGGAAGTTTTCAGGAGAATTACAAGTACAAGAAACACTTACTATTAAAGCAACCGCTATTATTTCTGGAGATGTAGTTATTGGGAAACTTTCTGTAGAGCCAGGGGCAACATTTAATGCATCTTGCTCTATGAGAGGTGCAATAAAAGAACTTAACAAGCCCAATGAGCAACAAAAACTCTCCGAGAAAACCGCTTAAAAACGCGATGATACTTACTGGTGTTGCTTTTCAAATGGGGGCAACAATTTATCTCTTTGTATCATTAGGAAAATGGCTAGACCGCACTTACAACAATGGAGATAGGGCTTATATTATAGTTTGTACTTTGGTTGGTGTTGGAATTTCACTTTATCTTACGGTTAAACAATTGAATAGGACCAATTCTTAATGAACCCCATACTTATAAAATTTTTAGTGAGGTTAATTGTATTCACAGCATTTGTTTTTGTGATACACCTGTGTATTTTAAATACCTTAGAATTTCCTCTTTTTAATAATGAGATAGTTTTTTCTTATGTCATTAATGTTGCATCAGCAATTATAATTTTTTTAATGCTTTTCCTTTTGAGAAATAAATTTAAAAATCAGTTAGGGTTTATTTTTTTATTTGGGAGCGTCATTAAATTTGGGCTGTTTATTTTATTTTTATACAAACCATTTTATGCCGATGGCCTTATTTCAAAAGCAGAGTTTTTTACGTTCTTTATTCCTTACTTTTTTACACACACAATAGAGATTTTTAGCCTATCAAAATGGCTAAACAACATTCAATAATAAACCCTTATAACTTCCTAGGCAAAGCCTATTAAAATAAATTTTAAAATAGTTTTTCTTTTTATGAGAAAGACTTACATTTGCATCGATTTTTAAGCCACTATTATTAAGAGTGAAATGCATAGAAAAATAACAGTAAAAGCGTTAACCCTAATATTCTTTTTATTTTCAATTGTATCATTTGCAGGTGATAATGATAAAACAAAAGAAGAAAAAGCTCATGGAACTGAAAAGACAAAAGAGCAAAGAGAAAAAGAAGTAGAAGAGTATATTCCTCATCACCTTTTAGATTCACATGATTTTAGCTTGTTTTCTTATACAAGTGATAATGGAGAGCATGTTTATTTTGGATTTCCTTTGCCGGTTATTTTATGGGATAATGGATTAAACGTTTTTATGTCTTCAAAGTTTCACCACGGCGAAACCATTGCAAAGTCAGGAGAAAATTATTACAAGTTAGATCACGGTAAAATTTATAAAACAGATGCTGTAGGAACCATAACCTATGACGCAGATCATCACGCAACAAATAGTAAGCCATTAGATTTTTCTATCACAAAAAATGTCTTTACAGTGATGATGGTTGGGGTACTCATGTTTTTTATGTTTAGCCGTATGGCGAAGGCTTATAAAAATAACGAGTCTATGCCTAAAGGAATGGGTCGTTTGTTAGAGCCAATAGTTATTTACATTCGAGATGATATTGCTAGACCTAATATTGGCGAAAAGCATTACAAAAGATATATGAGCTATTTACTAACGGTATTTTTCTTCATATGGATTATTAACTTATTAGGGCTAACTCCGTTAGGGATAAATGTTACCAATAATATTGCCATTACATTTTGTTTGGCAATCATTACTTATATCATTACAACTGCCACGGCTAAAAAAGACTACTGGAAACACATTTTTTGGATGCCTGGAGTTCCTACGCCTATGAAATTTATATTAATGCCAATTGAATTGTTAGGCACCTTTATCAAGCCATTTTCTTTAATGATTCGTTTGTATGCAAACATTACCGCAGGGCACATCGTATTGATGAGTATTTTAGGAATGATTTTTATTGCTCAAAATTGGTTGGGTGGTTCATTGTCATTTTTATTGGCCATGGTTTTAGGAATACTAGAATTATTAGTAGCGGCTTTACAAGCCTATATTTTCACAATGTTGTCTGCTCTTTATTTTGGGTCGGCAGTAGAAGAACACGATCATCATTAAGTTGAGATCAACAAAAAGAATTTTTTAATTTTAAATATATATTATGACAGGTTTAAATTTTATCGGAGCAGGATTAGTAGTAATCGGAGCTGGTATCGGTATTGGTCAAATTGGAGGGAAAGCAATGGAAGCAATTGCTCGTCAGCCAGAAGCGACTGGGAAGATCCAAACAGCGATGCTTATTGCAGCGGCTTTAATTGAAGGTATTGGATTTGCTGCATTATTTGCAGTATAAGCTAACATTTTAGAGTAAAACGTCATAGCGGTTGGCTATGACTTTTTACTCACATTAAACAAAAAATATTTAAAAACAGTATACATTAGATATTATGGATAAATTAATCGGAGATTTTTCTGTTGGATTGTTTTTCTGGCAACTGGTTCTTTTTGTAGGATTGGTTCTTTTATTAAAAAAGTTTGCTTGGAAACCAATACTTGATTCTGTTAATGAAAGAGAAGACGGAATTAAAAATGCTTTAGCATCAGCAGAGGATGCTAAAAAAGAAATGCAAAACTTAAATGCTAGCAACGAGCAATTATTAAAAGATGCTAGAGCAGAGAGAGATGCATTAATGAAAGATGCAAGAGAGATTAAGGACAAAATGATTTCTGATGCAAAAGAAGAAGCAAAAGAGGTAACTTCTAAACTCATTGAAAACGCACAAGTATCTATAGAACAGGAAAAACAAGCAGCTTTAGCAGAATTAAAAAAGCAGGTAGCTGACTTGTCTATAGGTATTGCAGAAACAGTGATTAAAAAAGAATTAACTTCCAAAAAAGAACAGCTAAAACTAGTTGAAGGAATTTTAAAAGAAGTTACTTTAAAGTAAAAGAATGAAAGACGCAAGACCCGCATTACGTTACGCAAAAGCAATTTTGAATCTAGCCAAAGAGAAATCGGTTGAGACAGAAGTAAATGCAGATATGCAGTTAATTGCATCCACTATTTCTGAGAATCTTGATTTGGAAATTATGCTTAAAAGTCCAGTAATCAAGTCTTCTGACAAGAAAAATGCTCTCATCAAAATATTTTCTTATAAAATACATGTTATTTCTTTAGGGATTTTTGATTTGTTACAAGAAAATAAACGAATGAATATGTTGCTATCCATAGCCAAACAATATTCAATCATATATGATTATTCAAAGAGCATCCAGGTAGCAAAGGTTACTACAGCAATTCCATTAACAACAGAATTAGAAACTAAGGTAATGGCAAAAATTGTTGAACTAACCAATAACAAAGCTAGCTTAGAAAATATTGTAAATCCGTCTATTTTAGGAGGATTTATTTTACGGGTTGGAGATGTGCAATACGACGCAAGTATCTCTAACCATTTAAATGAATTAAGAAAGGAATTTGACAACAGTCATTATATTCCAAAAATTTAAATCTACATCAAAATCTAAAAGATGGCAGCAATTAAACCAGCTGAAGTTTCAGCAATTTTAAAACAACAATTAACAAATTTTGATGCAAATGCATCATTGGCAGAGGTAGGAAGTGTTCTACAAGTTGGAGATGGTATTGCCCGTGTTTACGGTCTTTCTAATGTACAATACGGTGAGTTAGTTGAGTTTGAAAACGGATTAGAAGGGATTGTATTAAACCTTGAAGAAGACAACGTTGGAGTTGTTTTACTAGGAGCATCAACTTCTATTAAAGAAGGGTCAACAGTAAAACGTACTGAAAGAATTGCTTCTTTAAGAGCAGGTGAAGGAATCGTTGGAAGAGTTGTTGATACTTTAGGAAACCCAATTGACGGTAAAGGTCCTGTAGAGGGGAAAACGTATGAAATGCCTTTAGAGCGAAGAGCGCCAGGGGTAATCTATCGTGAGCCAGTAACAGAGCCATTACAAACAGGTATTAAATCTATCGATGCAATGATTCCTGTTGGAAGAGGTCAGCGTGAGTTAATCATTGGAGACCGTCAAACAGGTAAATCTACTGTAGCGTTAGACACCATCTTAAATCAAAAAGAATTTTACGATGCAGGACAGCCAGTGTACTGTATCTATGTTGCTATCGGTCAAAAAGCGTCTACTGTTGCAGGAATTGCAAATATGTTAGAAGAAAGAGGTGCTTTAGCTTACACAACAATAGTTGCTGCAAACGCATCAGATCCTGCAGCAATGCAAGTATATGCACCATTTGCAGGAGCAGCAATTGGAGAATATTTTAGAGATACTGGTAGACCAGCACTAATCATTTATGATGATCTATCTAAGCAAGCAGTTGCGTATCGTGAAATTTCTTTATTATTAAGAAGACCACCGGGACGTGAAGCATACCCTGGAGATGTATTTTATCTTCACTCTAGATTATTAGAAAGAGCAGCAAAAGTAATCAATGATGATAAGATTGCGAGCGAAATGAACGATTTACCTGACAGCTTAAAGTCAATAGTAAAAGGTGGAGGTTCTTTAACAGCTTTACCTATTATTGAAACTCAGGCGGGAGATGTCTCTGCCTATATTCCAACCAATGTAATTTCTATTACAGATGGTCAGATTTTCTTAGATGGAGATTTATTTAACTCAGGTGTTCGTCCAGCAATTAACGTAGGTATTTCTGTATCTCGTGTTGGTGGAAATGCTCAGATTAAATCAATGAAAAAAGTATCTGGAACATTAAAATTAGATCAAGCACAGTTTCGTGAATTAGAAGCTTTCGCAAAGTTTGGATCAGATTTAGATGCTGCAACAATGAGTGTAATTTCTAAAGGACAACGTAATGTTGAAATTTTAAAGCAAGCACAGAATGATCCTTACACAGTAGAAGATCAAGTAGCTATTATTTATGCAGGTTCTAAGAACTTGTTAAAGGATGTTCCTGTAAAGAAAGTGAAAGAATTTGAAAGAGATTATATAGATTATTTAAACGCAAAGCACAGAGACGCTTTAGATGTTTTAAAATCAGGAAAGTTAACAGACGAAGTAATTGCAACACTAGAAAGTACAGCAAAAGAAATCACAGCAAAATTTGCTTAAACACTAAACGTTTAAAGATTTAGAAATGGCAAACTTAAAAGAAATACGTAATAGAATATCGTCCATCGGATCTACGATGCAGATTACTAGTGCCATGAAAATGGTTTCTGCTGCAAAGTTAAAAAAGGCACAAGATGCCATCACAGCGATGCGCCCTTATTCTTCAAAACTAACAGAGCTATTACAAAATTTGAGTGCAACATTAGATAGTGATGCTGGTGGTGCGTATTCCAAGCAAAGAGAAGTTTCTAAAGTATTATTGGTTGTTGTAACTTCAAATAGAGGATTGTGTGGTGGATTTAATTCTTCTGTAATTAAAGAGACTACTCAAAACATTGCAGCCAATTACCAAGACGTTGATGTAGATTTATTGACTATTGGAAAAAAAGGAAATGATATTTTATCAAAATCTTATCCAGTCATTGATGCTAGAAATGACATCTTTGATAACTTAACGTTTGATTATGTTGCAGAAGTTGCTGAAAAAATTATGAAGTTGTACTCAGATGGAACCTATGATAAAATAGAAATCATCTACAATAGATTTAAAAATGCAGCGACTCAAATTCCACAGGTAGAGCAATTCTTGCCTATTAAACCTGTAGAAGGAGATACCAATGCGTCTGCTGATTATATTTTTGAACCGTCTAAAGAAAAGATTGTTTTAGAATTAATACCGAAGTCTTTAAAGACGCAGTTATATAAGGCTGTTAGAGATAGTTTTGCTGCTGAACATGGAGCTCGAATGACTGCAATGCACAAAGCAACTGATAACGCTACAGAACTACGTGATGAGTTACTATTAACTTATAACAAAGCAAGACAAGCTGCAATTACTAATGAAATTTTAGAGATTGTTGGTGGAGCAGAAGCATTAAAAAATTAAGATAAGAATTTTTTAAAAAAAGAGCGCGTCTATGACGCGCTCTTTTTTTTTTGGCACGCAATTTGAAATGAAGTTTTTATAACCAAAAATTGAACCTTATGAAAACAGTCAAAATATTTTTAGTGATGCTTTTCGCTGGAGCTTTATTGAGCTCTTGTTATGAAATAACAGATGATAGAATTGATAATGCTATTTCATTGGAAGAATTAATGTCTAGTTATGATTTGTGGTATGTAGATATTCACAGATCAACAGGAAATGGAGACGTACCTTTTGTGTCAATAGCATTTACCTTATCATTTTATAATGGAGTTATGTATGCTAATAACAACATTGTTGATGTTGGTTATACAGGAAACGGTTTTGGAATTTCAGTTGGAAGGTACGATACCTTTGGCCCATACTTAGAAACATTTCACGATATAGATGGAAGACATGATTTTGAAGTTGTTCAGCTGTCTTTAAATGAAATAAGAATTTTTGATACGGTTCAAAATGTAAGTTATGTTTTGGTTGGCTATCAAAGAGATGAATTTGATTATGATATGTTATTTTATGATAATATTGAATACTTCTTGCAAGAGTATTCTGCATGGGAAAGAACAGCTATAAGTGTAACAGGCACCCTAAATCCATTTGATAATGAGCACTATTTACAGTTTACACCAGAAAATAATACTACATTTTATTCGTCTCAAGATTTGTTTGGCACAAATATTGATGATTTGTTTTGGGATTTCACAGGAAATTACGAAGTCTTTGATGTAGTAGGGTTTGATAATTTAAAAATTCTTACACTTAGGTATAATTCCGGAGATATTGAAGAATTTGAGCTAACTGTTGCTAATGACCAAGTAATAGAGTTGTTTCATACTAGTTCTGGGACAACTTACGAATTCAGAGGAAGAGGGTTTATTCAGCTTTTAAGAGATGGAAAAAAATCTAAACCTACTCTAGATAATGATGTGAGAAAGCGAACTAAGATTGTAAGAAAAAAGAAAAAGAAATTTAATTCATAATAACGTTTTGGTTAGTTGATTCTTAGTTGGTTATGCTTAATAATCAACAAGAAGGAAGCCGCTCTAGAGGTAGAGCGGTTTTTTCATGTTTAAAAATAATAGATCATTTCACATATCATGAAAATCAAGTATCTTTAAAAAAAAGAATATCATGAGTTTAACTGTCTTTATAACTGGAGCTACTTCAGGAATAGGAAAAGCCACTGCAGAATTTTTAGTACAACATAACTATAGATTAATTCTTTGTGGAAGAAACAAGGAGCAACTACAAAATTTAGAAAAATCTTTAGGGAAACAAACAGATGTAATTACACTCCAATTTGATGTTAGAAATAAAAAAGATGTCTTTAATTCCATAGAAAGTCTACCTGAGAGTTTTAGAAATATTGATGTATTAATTAATAACGCCGGGAATGCGCATGGCTTAAGTTACATTCAAGATGGTGACACCAATGATTGGGATGCCATGTTAGATATTAATGTGAAAGGGCTATTGTATGTCTCAAGAGCTATCTTACCAAAAATGATTGAAAGAAATACAGGTTTTATTGTTAATATTGGTTCAACAGCAGGAAAAGAGGTGTATCCAAACGGGAATGTATATTGCGCATCTAAGTCTGCAGTAGAGGCCATTAATAAGGGAATGAGAATGGATTTAAATCAATATAACATTCGTGTTAGTGCCATACACCCTGGGCTTGTAGAAACGGCATTTTCAGATGTGCGTTTTAAAGGAGATGCAGAAAGAGCAAAAAAAGTATATCAGGGATATAAAGCTTTACAGCCAGAAGATATTGCCGAAATTATCCATTTTGTAATCACCAGACCTTATCATATAAATATTGAAGATTTGGTCGTATATCCTTCTGCTCAAGTAAGTGCAACCATGATAAACAAAAATAAATGAGTAGGTATTCAAAAATCATAGCAGGATGCATGTCTTGGGGAGCATGGGGGAGACAATTTTCTACCCAAGAAATGATTTCTCAAATAAAAACAACTTTAGAGTCTGGAATTACCACTTTTGATCATGCAGATATCTATGGGGAATACACAACTGAACAAGAGTTTGGCAAAGCTTTTTCAACTAGTGGTGTAGAGAGAGATAAAATTCAATTGATTTCTAAATGTGGAATACAACACGATGGTGGCACAAGAGACAATAAAATAAAACACTATAATTATTCAAAAGAATACATTATTTGGAGCGTAGAAAAGTCATTAAAAGATTTACAAACAGATTATTTAGACCTACTATTACTTCATCGACCTAGCCCACTAATGCATCCAGATGAGATTGCAGCTGCCGTTTCAATATTAAAAGAGACAGGTAAAATTATTGATTTTGGAGTTTCTAATTTTACGCCATCACAATTCAATTTAATAGATTCTACAACTTCCATTTCTGTAAATCAATTAGAGTTTTCTCTAACACAACATTCAGCAATGCACAACGGAACCTTAGATCAGTTATTACAAAAAGAGGCAATACCGATGTCTTGGAGTCCTTTAGGATCTTATTTTAAAGAACCAAATGCAACAAACAAACGAATAAAAAAAGTGTTGGATGTGCTAACAAAAAAATACAATGCAACAGAAGATCAATTATTGTTGGCCTGGATTTTACAACATCCCTCAGGAGTTTTACCTGTTGTTGGAACAACTTCAAAAGTGAGGTTAGAAAATGCCACAAAAGCCTTAGACATTAATCTAGAGCTTGAAGATTGGTTTACTTTATTAGTAGAGTGTCAAGGTCATAAAGTTCCGTAAAATGATTAATAAACGTCTTTTAATCAAGAACTTACTCAGTCATAACGATGAGAATAGTTTTTATGATAAAAAGATGAAGCTGTCCTTAACAAGCAAAGAAGGAAAAGGTAAATTTCTAAAGCACATTTGTGCCCTTTCCAATTCAAACCCAACGAACAATTCTTATATTATAATTGGTATTGAAGATGAAGAAAATAAGATTTTAGGGGTCGATTTTTTTGACGATAGTAAAATACAGAATCTTGTAAATGCATACTTAAAAAATCCACCTAAAATTACTTATGAAAATGTTCCTTTTCCAAGTTTACCTCGACATAAAGTAATTGGATTGGTAACGATTCACTGTAATAGCAATATTACCTCTTTATTAAAAAATGCCTGGAAATATAGAAAAGACACTATTTTCTATAGAAGAGGTAGTAATTCTATGCCTGCATCTAAAAACTTTGAGCTAAGAGACACTAATAAACACACAGTTGACGCTATAGAAAAGAATGCAAACAACAACATTGAGTTAACCCTAGACGGTGTCTTTGATTTTTTTAATAATCATAAGCCAGAATATAACCCTCAATACAAGGTTTTTAATGAGCAATTTGTGTTGTGTTGGGCAGGAGAAAAAAAACTTTTAGAAGGAAAAGAGTTTTTTACACGTGTAGATATTGAATTAATAAACGAGCAAGTTCGATTATTTTTTTCATCGTTAGATGAGGTTCAAATAAGGTATAATAAAAATTCATTCATCATTACAGAATATATTTCCCTTGGTTTAGACAAGGAGGAAAAATATTATCCTTTAGAAAAAACGATTATCAATTTTAAGGAAAATGGGAAACATGATATTGTTACAGAATTTTTATTCAAGTCCCCGTTGTTTGATGATATTATGATTCAACATATCTACCATAATAATAATGTAATTATCTCTAAAATTGAAGCAGGAATTTCGCTTTCAGTATTAGAACACGAAGATGTATTAAGGTTACCTAAAAATTATTTACTATGTTTTTTACATGGATACTCAGATGCGGTTCAGCAATTAAAAAAAGCGAAAGAGTATATTAAAAGCATAGAAGATAAAACTAGCTACATAAAATATAAAGAAGCAATGCGTATTTTTAGAAAAGTAAAATATAGTTAGTTTCCTGTCAATCAATCCATATTTTACCGATAGAATAGGTTCTTGCCTGACCACTTATAATAACTCTGTCGTTTTTATCTAAACAATTTAGTACGCCTTTTCTTTTTGAAAGTTGCTGTGCGGTGAGTTCTTTTTTATGAAGTTTCTTCGCCCAAAGAGGTGTCAGAGAACAATGAGCAGATCCAGTAACAGGGTCCTCTAAAATAGATGCCTGTGGAGTAAAAAAACGCGAGACAAAATCGCAGCTAGTTCCTTCAGAGGTAACAATTACCCCACCTGTGCCGAGATTTATTTGGTCAAAAACTTCCCTGTTTATTTTAATGTTTTTTACTTCTTGTTCAGTATCATATACTAAGACATAATCTCTAGACTTATACACCTCTTTTGGAGGAATGTTTAAAGATTTTTCTATGAGTTCAGGAAGTGCTGCAGGAACAGGTATTCTTGATGGAAAATCTAAAAAATAAAAACCATCTTTTACAGCAACAGATAAGTTTCCACTTACAGTTTCAAAAACAATATTATTTGAAGGATATTTTAAAATTGTTTTTAAACAGTGAGCAGTTGCCAAAGTTGCATGCCCGCACAAATCCATTTCTATTTCTGGTGTAAACCATCGTAGATGAAATCTGTCTCCTTTTGGAACAAAAAAAGCAGTTTCTGCAACGGCATTTTCTTGTGTAATTTTTAATAAGATTTCATCAGGAAGCCATGATGGTAAAGGAACAACACAGGCAGGGTTTCCTCCAAAAATAGAATTTGTAAAGGCATCTATTTGATAAATGTCTAACATTACTTTTTTGTTAATAGTGAGTCCCAAAATAATCTTGTTTGCTCTATATAATTGGCATTATTTTTATTTTTGGCCCAGTTATTTGCAATTTCAACAACGGTCAAAGCTTCTTTATAGTTGTTCATTTTTGCAAGGATTTTTGCCTTAAGTAATCCGTATCTAAAATTTTCTGAACTTTTATTAAGAGCACTATCAATAAAGTTTAGTGCATCCTTTAAATCTTTACCATTGTTACTATAATATTGGGCAGCTTCAAAGTAGGTTCTGTGAGGTATCTTCTCAGGATTTTTCATAAAAACCTGCATTTGAGATTCAATTTTTTTATCTACCTCAACTTCAATTGGAATAGAAATTAAGGTGTTTTCCCATTTAATATCAAGCTTCAAAGCGTCTGTTTTAACTTCTGAAAATTGACAGGTAAACGTTTCAACATAGGTATTTTTTTCAGGAGCTATCTCAAACCTGAAGATGTCATTTGACGGTTTGTAAGCGCCTCCAGCAATGCTTCTTAATGAAGTATTGGCATGAATAATTATAGTCCAACGATTTTCACGAGGAATGGTATAAATGGCATATTCTCCTGGCTGTATTGTTTTTCCTCCAATTTTTGCAATCTCATTAAATGTAATTCTTGTAGCCGCATTTGCTCCAGTTCTCCAAACTTTATTATAAGGGACCAGTTCTCCAAAAACAACCCTTCCTTTTGCTGAAGGCCTAGAGTATTGTAAAGCCACTTCTGTAAGACCAACTTGTTGTGAAATTTTACTAAAAGGACTCAGTGTAGGTGTCTTTAATCGTTGCCCAAGACAAAGATTAAAACATAACAAAAGACAGATAACAGAAATTGATGGTTTCATGTAAGTGATATTTTATAGATTGAAAATTATTCTAGTGATCCTCTAAATTTAGGAATTAATTTTAAATACTTCGAATTTTCTAGACCATTCAATTGTTTTTTTTGGATCTACTGAAATTTTAAAAAACAATTCTGGACTAATTACATGACCCCAGCCCCATAGGTTTATTTTATTTGTTTTAAAGTTCCCAATTTCTTTTATGCCAAGATTGGCCTTCAGATTAGTTAATGCCCATTCAGCTTCTAGTTCTTTTCCTCCAGTTAGATTACTAAAGAAGAATTGTTTTTCTGGAGTTTTATTAAAGGTGATATTATCAAGACCAATTTCAACTTTATTTTCACTATTTAAAGTTTCGTCAAAAAGTGATGGATTTATTGGGAAAGGAAATTTCAGCGTATAGTCTTCACCTATTAGGGCATTATTAATCGCCATAAAATTATGAACATATTCATCTGTAACAATTTTTTTTTCACCAGTGTTGTGGAGAAGATAATTAATAGTAAAGCTGTTTTCAGAGATTGTAATTTCTTTTTTTAATACATAGGAATAGCCGTTTACAGGTTTTGATTTACAAACAATTATTATTTTTTGGTCTTCACAAGTAATATCAAAATGTGCGGGTTTTATAAGATGATTCCTATGAAAAAGATATTCCTTATGTTCTTTTTTTATTAGGCCAACACCTATTTTATGAAACCATCCACCCATAGGAGTTTCCTCGAAACCTAAAGGACTGTTAATCCCAAATTCATTAAAAAGCCCTTTCCCTAAAAAATCAATATTTTTAGATTCTGTATCTTCGACAGTAGTTAAAGGAAGGTTTTCAAACTTAATAGAAGAAATTTTCCCAGACCAATCAAATCTTGAGCCTTTATATTTTTCTAATGGTGTATCAATAGCAACCTCTAGTGTATTATTTTTTATAATATGAGTCATAATTCAAACATCAGAAAGAAATTAAAAAGAGTTTCTTAACCATTAAATACATCTCATAGGTATTTAATTTTTCAAGACTTAGTCTCAAAAATAGGTTCAACTAGGTGTAAAAAAATTTCTAAAAAATTTAATTGCCAATAGGACAGGGAAAATACATCCAAAAAGTAAGGAGGGTAACATGGTTAATTCATGATAAACCCCAATTAAAGTGTGTTCAATTTTAAAAAAGTTTAACGTATATAGCATTAAAACATTTATCCAAGGGATAATTGAAAATGTGATTAACTCTTTATAATTCATCATTAAAACAATTAATTATGTAAAACAGGTATTAGCTTACTGCTTGATTCTTTTTTAAATCTTCATAAAATTTTGCATAGCTAACTTGTATGTAGGGGCTTAGCCATAAAAATCCAATTCCTAGCGTTAGTACACAAAGTAGAGCCCAACCGATGAAACGCAATCCTAAACAGAAGTATTTCCATTTATAACCATTCATCATTTCTTTACTTTTTCGAAGCGCGTCCATTGAACCAATGGTATCATCTTCTGCTAAAATATAAAAGGTTTGTGAGTAAGCAAGACCTGCAATTATACCAGGAATTATTAATAATAATGCCCAAAGGAAAATAAATACAACCATTAAAAGATAGGCACCTAAAACAGTGCCATAATTTTTAAAACCTTCAAAAATTTGTTCTAACCGTGCATTTTCATCCCTAGATAGGCTTAAGGTAAACATACAAATACCAACCGCCATGGGTCCAGCAATAAATAGCCCTATTACACCTCCAATTACAGGAATTACTTGAAGAGTTCCAACAATTATTATGTATACCAAAAAGGTACCCACTGCCAGTCCCCAGTTTCCTGAGAGAGACGCTCTAGCCTCGGCCATTAATTCTTTATTTTCTTTCATCATTTTGTATGTTTTTAAGGTTAATTATTTTATTGTGATTATGGCTACGTTTTAGCCAAGATAGTAAATAAACCTATAGTTAATTATAATATAGATATTTATTGTTTTTCCTCTAGAATAAGTGCAGGAATGGCTAAGGCTTTGAAAAGATCGTTATAAGCTTTCATTTCAGTATTAATGATAGTATCACGTTCATTCTTGTAAACTTGCCAGTCTTTCATTAAATCATCAAATCGTTCTTTAGCACCATTAGTAACTTTTGGGTTTGCTTGGTCTACATAACTTTTTAGCTGAATTAATTGAGCATTTAACTTATTGTTAAAATTAATAACATCTTGAAACGTTTTTTGCTTTGCCTGTATTAGATTTTCTTCCCAGCTATTAATGCGCTTAGTTAATTCCTTCCCTTTTTCTATCAAAGAATCGGCATTTTTTGAGTCTTTTAAAAGCTTTGTATAGTGGCTAAGCTGTGTTTTTGCAGAACGCATTTGGTTCACAGATTCATGCATTTCTTTGACTGTATTTTCTATAGAAACTAGCATCTTTTGTTGCTCTATAAAATCTTCAGGGCTTGAAACAACTTTTGGATTTGGAAGAATAGTTATCTCAGTTTCAGAGATAACATCCCCTAACGTCATTCTTAAAGTATATTTTCCAGGGGCCACCCTAGATCCAGCCAAGCCTCCAAAAATGAATACTTTATGTATTGATGGCAATGCATCTCTTCTAAAATCCCAAGTAAAACGGTTAACTCCTTTTTTTGATGGTAAAATCTGAGGTTTTGAAGGGCCTCCTGGCCATGATTTAAAATTAGCATCTTTCTTATTGGTATAGGTTCTTATCACCTTATCATTTTCCAAAACCTCTAAGGTTAGCGGCAAGGAGTCAATATTATTTTTTAAATAATAATCAAAGGTAACCCCATTTCTTGGATTTTGCCCTTGCCCAACAGCTTTCGAGTTTCCTCCGAAGATGCGATAGGCATCTTTAGGGGGTACAATTTTAACAGCTTTTGAATAACTACTTTTATTTTGAAGTGCTCCTAAATCATCTAAAATCCAAAATCCTCTTCCCGATGTTGCAGCCACTAAATCATTATCTTGGATAATTAAATCGTTGATAGCTACTACCGGTAAATTTAATTTTAACCGCTGCCAAAATGCACCATCATCGTTTGAAACATATAATCCAGTTTCTGTTCCAGCATACAATAACCCTTGTTGCTTTTTATCAGCTCTAACTACTCTTGCAAAACCATTAGGATCATTTAAACCGTTTACAATTCTAGTCCAAGTTTGCCCATAATCATTGGTTTTAAAGATGTGAGAATTTAAGTCCATAGATTTGTATCTCATAATTACCACATAGGCAGTTGCAGGGTTGTGTTGGGAAATGTCTATACTATTTATGATACCGTCTTTAATTCCAGCGGGTGTAATATTGGTCCAGCTTTCTCCTCCATTTTTTGTAACGTGTAAAAGTCCGTCATCACTACCGGCATATAAAACACCCTGTTCGTGCTGAGATTCTACCAAAGCAGTAAGTGTATTATAATTCTCTCCACCAGCAGCTTCGTTTGTATACGGAGCTCCACCTGGGCCATGTTTGTCCACCTCATTTTTGGTAAGGTCTGGGCTTACAACGGTCCAATTAATTCCTTGGTCAGTAGTTTTAAAAACAACGTTTCCGGCGTGATAAACAGTAGTTCTGTTATGTGGAGATGTAATTATTGGAGCATTCCAATTGTATCGATATTTTGAATCTTTTGGAGCAATACTTAGTCCTAATTCTGGATATTCTTTAATTGATTTTTGTTCTCTTGATGTTCTAGACCAAGTACTAATGTTTCCTTGATAGGTACCTCCATATACCAACTCAGGGGCATCTGGATCAAAAGCAATAAAAGCACTTTCTCCTCCAGCTACAGAATACCAATCCTTCCAATCAATCCCTCCATCATTGGTTCTACTAGCAATACCAATTGCAGAATTATCTTGCTGTCCGCCATACACATTATAAGGCACTAGATTATCTGTAATTACTCTATAAAATTGAGAGGTTGCTTGGTTTTGTTGTGTACTCCAGCTTTTCCCTCCGTTGAAGGATATATTAGCCCCACCATCATTAGAATTGATGAGGTTTTTGTTATCAGTTGGGTTTATCCATAAATGATGATTGTCTCCATGTGGAACAGGAATGTTTGAAAAACTTTTTCCTCCATCTATAGACTTCATAACGGGTGCATTTAAAACATACACCGTATTTTCATTTTGCGGATCAGCAAATATTTCCATGTAATACCAAGATCTAGCAATATTAACTCGATTGCTATTTACTTGCTTCCATGTTTTACCTGCATTATCTGAACGGTATACACCGCCTTTTTTACCAGCGGCTTCAATAACTGCAAAAACTCGATCTGGATTTGCTCTAGAAACAGAAATTCCAGATTTTCCAAAATCTTTTGGTAAGCCTAATTTCATCTTTGTCCATGTAGTTCCTGCATCTATAGATTTGAATAATCCAGAATTTTCACCACCAGATTCCATCACCCAAGGATATCTTTGGTGTTGCCACATAGAGGCGTATAATATACGAGGGTTTGTCATATCCATCGATAGAGAAGAGGCTCCAGTGGTATTATTTACAGAAAGGATATTTTTCCAGGTTTTTCCTCCGTCTGTTGTTTTGTAGATGCCCCTCTCTTTGGATGGAGCATATTGAGCTCCTTGTGCTGTGATATAAATGATATTTGGATTGGTTGGATGGATAACAACGTCAGAAATATGTCGCGTTTTATCTAGCCCTAGATGAGACCATGTTTTTCCTGCATCCATAGATTTGTATACGCCATCTCCCATTGAAGTCATAACTCCTCTAGCAGCATGTTCTCCCATACCTACAACAACAATATTAGGATCGCTTTCAGCAACAGCAATAGCACCTACAGAACCTGTTTTAAAAAATCCATCAGAGATATTTTTCCAAGTAATTCCATCATCTGTAGTTTTAAAAACACCCCCTCCTGTTGACCCCATATAGTAGGTGTGAGGTTTGCCAATAACCCCTGTTGAAGTTACACTTCTACCACCTCTAAATGGTCCAATATTTCTCCATTTTAAACCATGATATAAAGAATCAGTTATAGCAATAACAGGTTTTTTTATTTTCTTTTTTCTTTTTTGTGAGTTTACGGTAATTGGAATGATAAGAAGACAGATAAAAAGAAGTTTGAGTGTTTTCATGAAATTAATATTGGTAGGTTGTTATTAAGAGTACAAATTGGGTTTAAAAAATAAAGTTACCAAATAAAATACAAATAGAAAATCTAACTATTGACTTTATAATTCATACTTATTTTTTCAAAAGAGTTATATAATAGTAATTAATTTCATCAGAATTACTTTCAATGATATCTAATTTTTGGTCATTGTTTAAATCTGAAAGAATGATGTCATAGGTAAAAAAATCTTTTTTATTTAATATAATTTTTTCCCAAGAGGTTCCTTTTTTAGAATTTAAGAAAACAGTATTTGGCTCTCCAGAATTACCGATAACAATATCAATATTTCCGTTATTATTAATATCTCCAAAGTCTAATGAATAGGAGTTGCTTGAGGAAGAATCAAAAACAATCTTTTTTTGATAACTCATTTCACTATCTCCAAAATAAATCACATTTGGTTCATTAATGTTAGCAGTAATAATATCTAAAACCCCGTCGTTATCAATATCTGCAACACCCAAAGATCTTGTTTCGTCAGATCCGCTACCAAAAGGAATTTTTGTCGAAAACTCCTCTTTTCCATTATTTAAATAGATAAAATTTTGCTGCTTGTTTCTATTAGCTACTATTAAATCTTTGTAACCATCCTTATTCATATCAACAACATCAACATCTATGGTAGCATCTTTGTTTGAACCAAATTTGATACTTTTAAAAAACACCCCTTTTCCGTTATTTAAGCATATTTCATTCTCTTTTCCTCGATTAGTAATTACAATATCAATATCTCCATCAGCGTCTATATCTGTTGTTTTTATATTTCTAGTTGAGGAGTAAGGTTCACCAAAACCATAAGTGCTTCTTAAAAAATTCCCAACTCCATCATTAAAATAAATTGCATTTGGAGCCATGTCATTTCCTACTATTATGTCTAGATCTCCATCAGAATCTATATCTGCCAATTCTGTTGCATAGCTTGTCTCTTTATTATTATCAAGGCTTTTAGCTACCGTAAATTTTCCGAACCCGTTGTTGATGAATATATTATTAGTCTGAGGCCAATGCCTCCCATTTGCAACAACAATATCTATATCTCCGTCATTATCTATATCTCCTGCACTTACTGAAGCAGATTTATTCGATTCAACCCCAAGAACTAATCTAGAATTTGATTTGAAATGAATTTCTTGCCCCATTAATGTAAACGAAGCAAACACACAGATATAAATTAGGATATTTTTCATCACTTTTATTCTATAAGTAACCCTACTTTAATTCATAAAGATGTTTTACTAATTTTTTTTAATGTATAAAATCAACTAAATTTTAATTGAGACCTTTAATTAAATGGTATGAAAATTCTATGATTTCTTTGTAATTCTCTTTGCTTATTTTTTCATCAATTCCATGAAAACGAGTCCTTGTTTCTGGACTCAATCTAATAGGATAAAACCGGTACACATCATCTGAAATATCATAAAAATAACGAGCATCAGTTCCGCCTCCAACTAAACCAGGAACTACGATACTATTAGGAAACATACTTCTTATTGTTTTCTCTAATACTTTATAGGCTTCGGAGTTAATTTCTGAAACCGGTGAAGGATTGGTTAAAAAGCCAATAGAGGCAACCTTTATTTTATTAGAGATGGTATTTTCAATATGTTTTTGAACAGACTCAATGGTTTCCCCTGGAAGAATTCTAAAATTGATAGTTGCCTTAGCAACAGTGGGAATCACATTATTTTTAACTCCACCACCTATAATAGTTGGTGCTGTAGTCGTATGGGCATTTAAGGCTTCTAAAATGGTATTTTTAAATAACCAAGGATTGGCAAATGCTAGTTTACTAAAAAAAGGCATTTCTGCACCCATATACTCAAATTGGTAATTAACAGGGGCTACCATTTTATAGGGCAATTGATTATTTTCAAGGTCTACGATAGCTTGAGCTAACATTCCAATAGTGTTTTCTTTTGGTGGTTGAGAGCTGTGTCCACCTTTGGTTTCTACTGTTAGTTCAAAAGAAGCAAAGCCTTTTTCGGCTAAATTTACCATGGCAACAGTTTTATCAACCCCAGGAACCAATCCTTCTGCTAAAAACCCACCTTCGTCAAGTGTCATCGCTGCTTGAACTCCGTTAGATTTTAAGTATGAAGCTATTTTTGCAGCTCCATTAGCACCGCCTACTTCTTCATCATGACCAAAAGCAAGGTAAATTGTTCGTGTTGGTGTAAATGACCCTTCCAAAAGCCTTTCAACTGCTTCTAACAATCCAATTAGAGTGCCTTTGTCGTCTATGGCTCCTCGTCCAATAATTGATGATTCAGATATTTTACCTTCAAATGGGCCAGCCTCCCAATCATTTAAAGTGGGCTTATCTACAGGAACAACATCTTGATGCGACATCAATATTATTGGTTTTTTTGATGGATCTGACCCTTTCCATGTATAAAGAAGACTATAGGTGCTAATTTTTTTAAGCGAAAGTTTTTCATGAGTTAACGGAAAAGCTTTCTCAAGAAAACGATGAAAACCAAAAAAAGCTGTTGAATCAGGGATTGCATTTTCACTATAAGAAATTGTAGGGTATTGCAGCCCTTTTGAAAGATTTTGAAAGACATCATTAGGAAGTGCTATTTTTTCTAGATTTTCTGATGCTACTTGTTTAGATTTTAGCATTAGGGTGTTAAAAAGTAAAACACCTATAATAATGACAGCAGCAGTGACAATTAAACGAATTATTTTTTTCATAAATAGTAGTTGTTACATTATAAGACTCATTTTATTTTGTAAATTCTTTATAATCTTTTGACGGATCATAATCGTTGTTTGTTTTTATCGAATACAATTCACTTCTTGGGTCTTTAGACGAGATTATTGGAAAAAAAAGCTGAACATACCAAGGTTCTTTTAATTGATTCCAAGCACCAAATTTAGAGGGGTATTTTCTAGTAATTTTAGCTGTTCCAAAAACAATATCCCAAATAAAGAGAAGGTTGCCATAATTTCCATTAGGGTTTGAAACACCATCTTCTGATGTTAAACCATGATGGGCAAAATGGGTGCTTGGCGTAGAAATTGTTCGCTCAATAATCCATGCTAAAGGACTCAATATCTTATAGCGATAAAGAAATCTATCCCATTTAGTTTCGCTATGAGCTAATAGTATAACAATTAATTTTATGGGCATATAAAATAAGTATACATACCCCATTCCTAAGTAGATTAAAACAGCTGAAAACCAAATTCCCGGCATAAATGCATAATATAATACTGCGTTTCTATAGGTAACAAGTACTCCCATTTCCTCTACCACATGGTGAGGTCTATGAAGCTTCCACATTTTTTTGTTTATATGCGATAGTCTATGCCACCAGTATTGAGTTAGATCATCTAGTATAAGAAAGGCAAGAACGTGCCACCAAAGTGAAGAGGTGAGATAGTAATCTTCTAATCCAGGAAAACTAGCTCCCATAAACCAAAGAACTAAAAGAAAGATACCTGGTTGAATAAATGTTGGTAAAGTAACGAGGCTAAGTAGCTCTATAGAAAAGTCGTTTTTTTTTCTTCTATCATTAAAATATAATCCGCCTAAAGCTTCAATAATACCCAAAAATAACAGAACTGATATAGGGATTAGTTTACTTAAAGCCTCATTTTCCATAATAATTTGGTTGCTTTTATTTCATTGAGTTGAAAAACAGAATCGTCAGAGAATTTCTAAAGTAAGGATCTTTCCTCTTTTACACAAATAGTTAGGATATCCTTAGTCTTTTTTGCCACCTTTAGGAGTATATTTTAAATCTTTCTCTAAACCCTCTATCATCTTCCCAGCAATATCTTTATTGGAGATCCCTTCAATACCTTCAAGACCTGGGGATGAGTTAACCTCAAGAAGGAGTGGCCCTTTTTGGCCTCTAATGATATCTACTCCTGCTACTTTTAGTCCTAATGTTTTCGTAGCTAATAAGGCAACTTTTTTTTCTTCTGGTGTTATTTTTACAGCTGAACCCGTTCCGCCCAAATGTATATTTGCCCTAAATTCTCCTGGAGCAGCAGTTCTCATCATACTGCTAATTACTTTGCCATTTATGACAAAACACCGAATGTCTTCACCTTTAGCTTCTTTAATAAATTCTTGAACTAATATATTTGCTTTTAGACTTTTAAAGGCGTTAATTAAGCTTTCTGCCGCTTTTTTTGTTTCAGCTAACACAACCCCTTTTCCTTGTGTTCCCTCTAAAAGTTTAACAATTAAAGGAGCTCCTCCTACCATATCTATAAGCTCATCTGTGTCTAGTGGCGAATTAGCAAATCCTGTAGTTGGAATAGGCAATCCTTTGTTAATGAGCATTTGTAATGAAAACAACTTGTCTCTGGATTTTGTAATTGAAGACGCTGTATTTAAAGTGTAAACTCCCATGGCTTCGAAATGACGAGTTAAAGCGCATCCGTAGAACGTCATGCTAGGTTTAATTCTTGGGATGATTGCATCAAAGTCGTCTAAAACCCTTCCTCCACGATAATGAACCTCTGGTTTTTTACCATCTAATTTAATGTAGCAATCTTTTATGTTTAAAAATTCTATATTATGCCCTTTTTGCTGGCCAGCCTCAACGATTCTTCGGTTACTATATAAATTTGGATTACTGGCTAGAAGACCAATTTTTAAACCAGAGTTCTTCACTACTTTTGAATGATAGTGTTGTTTAAGCAAATCATGAGTTGGTTCCCCTAATAAAAATGAAGATTCAGGGTCAACTAGCATTTTTCCAGACATTGCTTGCCTACCCAAAAGCATTCTGTGCCCCATGGAATCTCTATTTGTTAACGTAAGTTCAACCTCCCAAGTATTTTCAGCTATAGATAAAACTGTTTTAATTACATACCTAAGTTCACTATTTCCACTAGAACTTTTAACTCTTCTTTTGTCAAAAACAGGCGCTTCACAATGAACAACAGTTCTACCATCGTCTTGAATAGGATGAACATCGAAACTAGCCCACAAAACGTTGTTTTTTTTAAAAGTAGCAATGTTAATTGCATGTAAGGCAGATGTTTTGGCACCTGAATCTATTCTGGCTTTTATTGTTGGTATATTTATTTGTGGAAAGCTACACCACTCAACACTTCCTATAATTATTTTACCCGAATTCATTTGTATTACTATAATTTTCCCTAATATATTTTGTATTTCTTGTAGTTTTGAAAACGCACTAAATTAATAAATAAAAATCTAATAGACCCAAGAATTTTTTTGGTAAAAAGGTTGATGGTAAACTAATTAAATTATTAAGCAATTAAGGTTTTATCATTTTAATTCCATCAGAAATGAGTGAATCTAATTCAGGATGTAAAGAGATGAGGTTACCAAAATAGTTTTTAATTAACTGATTTAGTTTTTTGTCATTAGAAAGTTCAATAATTTCAATAAAAAGAAGCCATTCTTTTGGATACAGAGCAGTTACTTCCTTAAATAAGTTTTTTAACAACTCAGGATCACTTTTATTCTCCTTTCTATAATTTCGAACCACTCCATAATATTTTTCTAGTTTTTTTACAGTCTTATTTTTTGTTGGCTTAATTGTTAAGGTTGAAGATTCTGCATATAAATTTGGGAATGAATTGCTATCAGCAGCACCGGCAAAAGCCGAGACAATGTCCTTTCCTACAATCATATCATAGATTCCATGTTCAGGTAAAAATAAATATTCATTTTTATAGGTAATGGTGCAGTCTTTCAATCGTATTAAAATTAGTTTTCCCTGTGCATTTCTGATACCGGTAATATTTAATCCCTCTACTTTAATCCCGCTTTCAAATTCAAAGGAAAGCCACTTTCCATCATAAAAATGATACAATTTTAAATCAGTTGGACCCATATCTTCAATAGCAAGTTCAATATTTTTTAACTTTCCTAATGGAGAGCTTATGCCGTTTTTATGATAGGTTATTCCATGACCGATTAACTCCTTTTCTCTGTAGGCAAGTGCTGAAGGCCCCTTGGTTTGATAAAAGACAACCTTATTATTTTCATCTAATAGTATTCTGGAAAACTTGCCAGATACTTGTAGCCCGGTTGTTAACTCTATACTACCAACCATTTGAGATTCTATCAGTTTCTGAATTCCTTCTCTTCCTCCTAGTCGTAAACTTAAGGTATCTGCAAATTCTTCTAGAACTTCCATTAAATGAGGAAAGCTTGGAGTAACATATAATTGTGGTTGTGGCTTAGTAACATCAAACGGTTGTTGTGCAGCAGCCAATGTGTAGGGGGTTTTTTTCACATCACTTTTTAAACATGAAATACTTTCTCCAATTGAAGACAATAGCCCTGCACCATATATTTTAGGATTGTTTAGGTCTCCGATTAATCCATATTCAACTGTCCACCATTGTAAGTTTCTCATTTGTGCCATCTCCGAGAGCTTTACTTTCTTACTTTGAAGGGCATAAATCTCCATTTCTACAGCATGAATTTCTTTTTCACTAATACCCTCAGCTTCTTTTAGAATAGACAATTTCCTAACAGCTTCGTATAAATCCATATCATGTTTAGATAGAATTGCTTTTGATCCAATATCTCCTAATCTTCTTAAATATTCTGCATAATCAGGATTTGCAATGATGGGCGCATGACCAGCAGATTCATGAATAATATCGGGTGCAGGGGTGTACTCAATATTCTCGAGTTGTCTTATGTCTGAAGCAATAACTAGAACTTTATATGCCTGGAATTCCATGAATGCATTAGGAGGTATAAATCCATCTACCGCTACTGCAGCCCAACCAATTTCTTTTAGGATTCTATTCATCCCATACATGTTTGGGATTTCTTCAATACGAACACCAGTTTTTTCTAATCCAGTTAAATATGATGAGTGAGCTACTTCTGTTAAATACTTTAATAAACGCCTCATTACATATCTCCACACAGCTTGATTTATAGGAGAATAATCCTCGTAATTTTGGGGTTTGATAAACTGTTTAAGGTGCTTAGGCAGTCTATCAATTAATTCATTACTTCTATAGTCTTGTTTATTTGACATTCGATTTTTTTAATTTTAAAGTATATAAATTACTAAAAAACCTAAGTAGGTACCTAAAGCATTTCCTAAAGATCCTACTAAAATTGCGGGCACTATTAATTCTTTTCTGTTAAAAGATTCTGCTAAAGCAATGGCTGTAGTGCTGCCGCCAACATTGGCTTGACTTACAATTGCAATCATTTCCCAATCACGATATATAAACCCACCAACTAAGATAATAATTACACCGTGAAATACTACTGAAAAACCTGCAAACAATAGCAGGGTAAGCCCAAGGTCTTTAAGGTCTATTACAGCAGCAAGTTCACAATACGCTCCAATGACCGCTAAAAATAGAAATACTAAATACAACCCTAAATTATGGCTTCCTTTTAATTTAGAAACAAATGTTGTTTGAGCTAACAAGATTCCTATGGTTGAAATGGTTATAATAGAAGGAACTTGAGGGACATACTTTTTTAATTCATCAGATACATAGTAAGCACCTAAACCTAAAAAAACCAACCACATAAGTGATGTTAAATTGATGCTTTCATCTTCAATAAACTCTTCATTTTCTTGGGATCTTTTTATTCTTGTTTTAGCTGGCCAAAAACGAGAAAGAAGTATAGGAAACGCGAGAGTTACAATGATCCACAGAGTGGTAATTACATTGTCTACCGCAATCGTTCCTGCATACAAAGCACCTTTTTTTTGAAATCCATACTCTAAGGCAATCGCATTAAAATTTATACTACCACCAGTATATGTTCCGGTGAGCATTCCTGCAATAATTTTACCATCTTCACCTAAGGTATTTTCAGGGGTTAATACATACCATGAGATAAGAATACCTAATGCGGTTGCAAAAGACCCTAAGATAAATAAGCCAATCATTGGGATTCCTGCTCTTTTGATAGACGATAAATTGATGTTTAGTAATAAATAAAAAATAGAAATCGGAGCAACATAGGTAAAAATACCCTCATACAATGGAATGCTTGTTGATGCAGAAGGAATCACTTTCAAGTTGGCTAGTATGGCTGTAAAAATGATAATTAGCAACGCTGCTCCAAGATGTTTACCAAGTTTAGTTTTACCTACATAAACACCTAAAATGACCACAAGGCTTAATACAGTTAAAACATATGTTGGATTGTTTATAAAACTCATAAATAAGATGATTGATTAGTACCCTTGAAATATTAATTAGTTGAGAATAATAATACAAATATCTAATTTAATAAAATTCAAATCAAACCAGAAGATTTCATTAGAATTTAAAATATAGTACACTATGTAAATTACTTGTTTTCATTTAAAAATTACTCAATGTATCAGCCCAATAGGCTTTCCATCTAAATTCCATTCATCCTTAATGTCTAGCCCTAAATGCTGCATAGCAGAAACGGCAACATCAACAATATTTACCTGAGTTTGAATTTTTCCTTTTGCAGCGCTTTTTCCAGACACTATGTAGAATATTGTTGCATGTTCTGGAGTATTTTTTCCGTGGGTTTTTTCACTCCCCCCATGATCTGTAGAGATTATGATTAACCAATTTTCATTTAGATAATGATCTCTTTTTTTTAAAGCGGATATCATTTTACCAACGTTTATGTCAGTGTTTTCAATAGTAGAAAGGTATTCTTTATTTTCTGGATGAAAACCAGAACTGTGCCCCGAATGATCAACATCATCTAAATGAATAAACATGGCATCAACATCATTATGCAACAATACTTTTACCGCTTCATTAGTAACTTTTTGATCACTATCAAAATCTAAGGCAATATCGGCATCTCCATTTTGAAGGATTGTATGAAGTGGGCTCCAATGAGTAATAGAATAGGTTTTTAAATTTGAATTAAATGTTTTCACTCTATTAAAAAAGTGTGGAAATTCCTCAATATTTGGATCTAAGTATTTGTTGCTTAATACGTTATGTTTGGCATGCCAAACACCAGTTAGCATTCCTGTCCAGCAGCTACCACTATAACTAATATCGTCAGTTTTAGTATGAAAAGAATAAGCTCCATTCTTCCATAGTTTGTCTATGTTAGGAGTAGAAGCACTTATAAGAGCATCGGGCCTACAGCCATCTATTCCTATAATTAAAACTTTGTTCTGCATTGGTTTAGTACACGAATAAAAAAGGGAAAAAGCTATTATTAGGTAAAAAAAGAATTTAGTTTTCATAGCTCTTGTTTTAAGCTTATTTCAAAAAAACAAACATCAGCATTATGATAATGCAGAGGTAATTTGAACGTATTTTTTAGTTTTTTAACTCCAAGAAAGTTAAATCCACAATTTTTGTAATGTTTAATTAACCGATCATTTTTCCCACAAGTATCCAGTCTTATAAAGCTTATATTCTTATCAAGCGCAAATTTTTTTGCCCAATCA
This sequence comes from Flavobacterium sp., assembly GCA_015665265.1. Classification (GTDB taxonomy): domain Bacteria; phylum Bacteroidota; class Bacteroidia; order Flavobacteriales; family Flavobacteriaceae; genus Polaribacter. Next base: position 3,939 of record JADFAM010000037.1, on the reverse strand, counting down.
ACAATAGTCTCAACAAAATTATTACCTCTAAATTCTGGGTTTGTGGCTATTCTATGAATATATAAAGAACAATTATTTTCTTTGTCTTCCCAGATATCAACATCATTAAATGTAATGGCCCAAATACAGGCAATTTTATTTTCAATGATTAATTTAAATTGCCTGTTTTCATTAATTTCATTGACAATTAATTTTTCTTTAAATGTAGGCCAACAATTACCAGGAAATTTTATTTTTTGAAACTCAGTTGCTAAGCGGTAGAGGGTGAAAATTTCTGATAGATCTTCTATATTACTGTTTGTTATTGAAACAGTTAAATTCATTGTTATTGTTTAAATTCTTTTGAATTTGATTTTATTATTAAGTAAGGAGTTCCTATGGCTATAGAAATCCAAAAAACATAATTTTGAATCGCTAAATTTTTTAAAAATAGTGAAAGACAATAGCCAATGATGATGATAAAAGCCATCCCAAACATAGCATTTTTAAAAACAGTTGCTATTCCTTTAATATCATACTTTTCTTTTTCTTTTTTAGACATCGTGTTATAGCCAGCTATTAAAAAATACATTTTAACATATTTTATTAATACTCCTAAAACAATAAAAATAATAGCTGTTAAAATCATTTTGTAAAAGGTTATTTTCTATAATCTAATGCTGGAGGTCTATTGCCTAAAAGAGGCTTATAAATAAAATTTTTACCTCTTCTGTTGTTAAATTCTACGGTTGCTTTTTCTATGAACTCTTTATTTTTAAATAAGTCTATGGCAGTGGCGGTGAGTGTTTTTGCAGCAACCATCATTCCTTTTTCTCCTATCGTGGTTCCACCAGCAGCTACAGCTTGCCAACTGTGAGCAGAAGTACCTGGAACCCAAGTTGCAGTTCCAAAACCAACAGTGGGCACTACAAAACTTACATCTCCTACATCTGTAGAACCATAGGCACGTGCTTCTTCTTTGTAGGGTTGTATACTTAAAGCCCTATCAATATCAGCTTCTTTTTGCCCCAAACTTAGTGCTATTTTATCAGCAAATTCTTTTTCTTCTGGAGAATAAGTTATCCCCCCAATAGAAGTTAAATTATTATGAACTAACTTTTGAAGAGTAAGATTAGGCAGTAGCTCATGAACACCATTTACTATTTCATATTTCATGGTAGTACCTGTTCCAAGAGCAGCACCTTCACCAGCCTTTACAATTCTATTAAAAATACTACGCACAACTTCTCTGCTATAATGTCTAGAATAATAATACACTTCAGCAAAATCTGGAACAACGTTTGGCGCTTTTCCCCCATCTGTAATTACATAATGAATTCTTGCTTCTTGTGGAACATGTTCACGCATCATATTTACCATTGCATTCATGGCCTCAACACCATCTAAAGAAGATCTTCCTTTTTCTGGAGCTCCAGCTGCATGAGCAGAAACACCATAAAACCTAAATTTTGCAGAAATATTTGCAAGAGCTGCTGCTGCACTTGCTGCATTTTGAGAACCTGGATGCCAGTGAAGTGCAATATCAACATCATCAAACAATCCTTCTCTAGCCATGTATACTTTAGCTCCACCACCTTCTTCTGCTGGGCAGCCATAAAACCTAATAGTCCCTTTTTGTTTAGTGTTTTCCATCCATTCTTTTACTGCTATAGCTGCTGCTGAAGAAGCTGTTCCAAATAAATGGTGACCACATGCATGACCCGCTTCAGCATTGGCAGATTTTTTTTCCGGGAGTGCTTGTTGTGATAAGCCTGGTAAGGCATCAAATTCTCCTAGAATCGCTATAATTGGAAGTCCAGAGCCGTATTCTGCTACAAAAGCTGTAGGAATGTTGGCAACACCTTTTTTTATGGTAAAGCCTTCATTTGATAATGTTTGTTGTAAAAGTGAAGAGCTCTGTTCTTCTAAATATCCCATTTCTGCTAAATTCCAAATTTTCATGGCAATAGCACCGTATTTTTCCCTTTGTGTATCTAACTGGTTTAAAACAGATTTTTTAGTTGTTTGAGCTGAAGCAGCTATAGAAATGAAGAGGGTACATAGAAGAATGATGCTTTTATTTTTCATGACTTTAATAAATGATTAATAAATAAATATACTAAAATCAAGTTTAATTGATGCATCAATCATCAGTATCCAAACTTAAAAGTTGTTAATTTTAAATAACTGTAATATTAGAGATTAATTTTTTTACTTCTTTTCTCTCTATATTTTATTTAAATAAGTAATGATCTCTTTTTTGTAGGTTCTACTGATGGGAATCTGAGAGCCCTCAACTGTAATAAATTCACTATTGTAGCTATTTACTTTCTGTGAATTCACAATAAATGATCTATGTATCCTTTTAAAATATGGAGGCAGGCGACTACTTATTTTACTAATTCTTTCTTTTGTAACTAATTCATCGTCTAAGGTTACTACTTTAATATAATCTGAAAGGCTCTCAATGTATAGAATATTTGACAGAAAGATAGAATGATTTACTCTATTGTATCGAATAACTATCTTTTCAGCGAACTCTTTTGTGGCAATTTCTTTTGTATTCTCTAAAGATTTTATAATGGTTTCTTTTTCACTAAGTTTTTGAATAATTTCAATGATTACTTTAACTAAAACGAGTAGGTACATGGTTAAGCTTAAGTTACCAATATTTAGAGAAAGTAAAGATGGGTTACCAAATTGAAAAGAAGTAAATATAATGAGGGCAATAAAAATGACAAGGTATTGTAGATAAAGAGAAATGATTATAGTGTAAATAGCATATAAAATAAATACCCCATTTTTTCCCCTTAATAGAAATTCTGGAATTAATTTATGGTTTACATAATAAGATGTTCCAATTACAACAGGTAAAAGGGAAGTAATAAAGTAAAATATTTTACCAAAAGAATGACCCTTACTAATAAAAAAAGCAAATAATAATAGACCGGCAAAAACCCAATACCAAGCCGTCTTTAAAAATCTAATAATTTTAAGAGTCATCTGTCAAAACTAAGCAATTAAAGTAGTTTTCAATAAAATTATCGATAGATTACCACTTTCGACACGGATTCTACCTTGATTGTAAGCAGCTTTTCAGTTTATCTTTGAGACGTTAATTTATTTATAAACCTGGAGATGAATACATCTCTTTAAAAATTAAAATTATGTTTGATATATTTTCACAAGGAGGGCCCTTATTTATGGGAATCCTAACTCTTATTTTACTTTCTCTTGTGGCTGTTTTTGTGCTATCTCTTATTAAGAAAAGAGATGAAAAACAACTTCTACAATCCATTCAATGGTTAAAATCATTAGGAACTTTGGGCTTAGTTGTTGGAATACTTGGTCAGTTAATAGGATTGTTTAGTGCATTTTCAGTAATTGAAACTTCACAAGGAATTTCACCAACTATGTTAGCAAGTGGTCTTAAAGTCTCTATGATTACCACGCTCTATGGTCTAATAATTTTCATTACCTATATCCTATTTTCAATGATTTTGAAGCGAGTTAAGTAAAGTTGTTTTTATGAAGTTTATCATTTTTGTCAACTTCTGAAAATCTAGAAGTATTTTCAGAGGTTGGTGAGAATAACTAAATTCTTATTGCTCTTGAGAATTGGTCGAGTTTTTTGTTATTAGATCTTGTCTTTCATAGACATCATTAAAAAATATAAAGTTAGGATTAAAAACACACCAATTGTAAAAGGTAAAAACCAAGTTCCAAGACCGTCTGCATGTCCGTTTACAATTTGAATTTTTCTAAAAACTATTAATCCAAAAAGTACTACAATAACTAATTTCAAAACCCTTATCATTCGAGTTGCATTTGTATATTGATGTACAGCATTTTCTTTTGTTATTTGACTAGTATAATTAAACATATGAGGATGTTTATTTAAAGTTGTTAATCCAATAAATAAGAGTGTAGAAATGATAGGCAACACAAATATTTGTGTCT
>JADFAM010000105.1 GCA_015665265.1 Flavobacterium sp. | reverse complement strand
CTATACATTTATTTTATTTTCTTTTCTTTCAGTTGTTTTTTGGTTTATGACAAAGTTGTCTAAGGAGTACGATAGTTCTATAAAATACCCAGTTAGTTACATAAATTTACCTAGTAACAAATTACTTCAAGAAAAACCTTTAGAATACATAGATATTCGCGTAAAAGCCACTGGTTTTAAATTAATATCTTCAAAAGTATCACCTCGAAAATTAATAATTGATGCTTCTAATATTTATGGAAAATCATTAACAGATTATTATTTGTTATTATCACAACAAAAACTATCGGTTCAAAAACAAATGAATACTGGTGTTAAAGTAGCGTATTTTATTAAAGATTCTATACACTTTGACCTAGGAGTATTAAATCAAAAAAAAGTAGTTGTTAAATTAACATCTGAACTGATATTTGCTGATGGTTTTGAATTTAATAATTCTATTTCAATACAACCAGATTCCATACTTTTAACAGGCCCAAAATCAATTTTAGACACTATTTCCTATGTGTCAACTGGCTTGTTACAAAAGAAAGAGCTAAATATTTCAATTAATGAGTTTGTAGATATTAAAGAGTTTAATCCTGATTCTAATGTAAGAGCAGAAAAAGATAAAGTTCTAATAACTGCATCAGTTGAGAGATTTACAGAGGGGTCTGTTGAGGTTCCTGTAAAGGTTCTAAACATTCCTAAAGGAAAACAAATTAACACTTTTCCGAAATTTGTTAAAGTTACCTACAGGATAGCTCTTTCAAATTTTAATAAAATAGATAGTGCAACTTTTTTAATAGAATGTGACTATAGTATTTCTGAGAATAATAATTTACCCTATTTAATACCTAAGTTAGTGGGGAATTCATCCATGATAAAGAATGCTAGAATATCTCCACAAAAGATAGACTTTTTAATAAATGAACAGTTATGATTGTTGGTGTAACTGGGGGTATAGGTAGTGGGAAGTCTTTAGTAGCTAAGACTATTTGTTCTTTTGAGAATACTACTTATTTCCATGCAGATAAAGAGGCTAAATTACTCATGAATAATTCAGCAGTAATAAAAGATAAAATTATAGCTGCTTTTGGTCAGAAAAGCTATGGTAATGGTGTCTTAAATAGAAAATATATTTCTTCATTGGTTTTTAATAACACCCATCAATTAAAGGTTTTGAACACTATCGTTCATCCTCAAGTAAAAGAACACTTTAAGAAATTTGTTGAAAGTCAAAATAATAATACTCTTATTATTTATGAAAATGCCATTATTTTTGAAACTAATAGTTCGTCTATTTGTGATATAATTATATCTGTAAATTCACCTAGAAACATTCGGATTAAACGAGTTATGAAAAGGGATAATTCAACAAAAATTATGGTTGAGAATATCATGAATAACCAATGGTCAGATGCTAAAAGAAATCTACTTTCCAATTATGTAATTAATAATATTGAAAAAGAGGAAACTTTGTTAAAAATTAAAAAAATATATAATTTTTTAACAAAAAAACTACTTTTTGCTTAGGATAATTCATAAATTATGTTAAAATTTACCTGAAAACTTATGTTCTAGTGTTAATCTACGTTAAAATAGAAAAATACTTACTTTATAAGGTTATTTTTGATTTATGGGGAAAAAGATTTTTGTTCTAATTGTATTACTGATGAGTATTTCGCTCATAGGAATTATATCAGTTCAGTTATATTGGAGTAAAAATGCCATAGACAGTAAAGATGTTCAATTTGACGGAGATGTAAAAAAAGCCTTAGCAAGAGTCTCTGAAAAACTTCAAATTAAAGAACAAGATTTATATTACAATAAAATACAAAACTTCATAGAAACAAAGAGATTTTTAAATAAAGCACAAATTAAAAATTTTCTTATTCAACAGATAGACACTACTACTAAAAGCAGATTTTCTTTTGGAACTACCATTATAGAGGAAGATTTTAAAATTCCTGTTCTAGATATTTTAGACAAAAATGGATTTTATGATAATGATTCTATAGTAGTTAAAAGATTTACAAAAAAAAGTGATTTTTTTAAAGGAACCCTGATCGTCAGTAACAATGATTTTAAAGGTACTTTTAAAGACAATACATTTTCAACTATAGATAGGGTTGAAGATTTAGACAAAAAATTGTTATCAGATGTGTTTAAAGATTTTTATAAAAAAACTTTTCCCATTGAAAACAGAATCAACAATAGAGAATTAAATAATATTCTAAAAGAAGAGCTCAATAGAAATAATATTAATATTGATTTTAAATATGGTGTATATAATAATGGTTTAGCCACAAAATTAAAGTCAGGTTATTACACAATAGACACCCAGAACAGTATCAGTTACCCTTTATTTATTAGTAATGAAGGAATTAGTGATTTTACCCTTTATATAGATTTCCCTGAAAAAACGAAGCATATTTTATCTGATATTTCATACATCTTATTATTGTCTTTATTTTTCATTTTTATAATCATAGTGGCTTTTTCAGGTTCTTTGTATCAATTAGTGAAACAAAAGAAAATTTCTGAAATAAAAACTGATTTTATAAATAATATGACCCATGAATTTAAAACCCCTATAGCTACCATAAATCTAGCTTTAGATTCAATTAAAAATCCAAAAATAATAAATGACCAAGAGAAGATTTTGAGATATGTAAAAATGATTAGAGACGAGAACAAAAGAATGCACGGTCAAGTAGAAAATGTTTTAAGAATTTCTAGGTTAAAGAAAAAACAAATTGAGATTAATAAGGAAGCACTGGATATGCATGATATTATAAGTGATGCCATATCTCACGTAAGTCTATTATCAAATGATAAAAAAGGTACCATAACAACTCATTTTGAAGCTATTCAATCAGAAATTTTAGTTAACCAATTTCACATGACTAATGTATTGGTTAATATGTTGGAAAATGCTCTAAAATACTCAGAGAATAGTCCAAAAATTGATGTTTTTACACAAAACACCAATAAAAATTTAATTATAAAAATAAAGGATGAGGGTATTGGTATTAGCAAAAATGCACAAAAACAAATTTTTAATAAATTTTACAGAGAACAAAAAGGAAATATTCATGATGTTAAAGGTCATGGTTTAGGATTGGCATACGTTAGAGAAATTCTAGACTCTCATCATGGAACAGTTTTTGTTGAAAGTGAAAAGGGAAAAGGAAGTACGTTCACAATTAAATTACCATTAATATAAAATCAAAAACATGGGAAGTAAAAAAATTTTATTAGTAGAAGATGATCCAAATTTTGGAACAGTTTTAAAAGATTATTTAGCATTAAATGATTATAATGTTACGCATGCCAAAGACGGTATTGAGGGATTAATCATGTTTAAAAACAATGATTTTGATCTATGTATTTTGGATGTAATGATGCCTCGTAAAGATGGTTTTTCTTTAGCTCAAGATATTCGTTCAAGTAATAAAGAAATTCCAATAATATTTTTAACAGCCAAAACTCTTAAAGAGGATGTTTTGAGAGGTTATCAAGTTGGTGCGGATGATTATTTAAATAAACCGTTTGATTCTGAGGTTTTATTACTTAAAATTAAAGCAATCTTACAGAGAAAAGAGTCTGATACTTCAGCTGAAAACGAGCAGTTTGAATTTGAAATTGGTAGTTTTTTCTTTAATTCTAAATTACGTCACTTATCAGCAGGCGAAAATGAACCCCAGAAACTCTCACCTAAGGAAAGCAAACTGCTTAAAATGTTAGCATTGCACAAAAATGATTTAATGCCTCGAGAGTTAGCACTAACAAAAATATGGAGAGATGATAATTATTTCACCTCAAGAAGTATGGACGTATATATAGCAAAGCTTCGAAAATATTTAAAAATTGATGAAAGCGTAGAAATTTTAAATATTCATGGAGAAGGTTTTAGATTAGTTGATAAAAAGTAGTTTTTTTCTGATAATTTTCCTTGTGTTATTATTTTATGGCATTTTTCATCAAAATATATAAAGACAATCCTAATCCTACAGAAATCAAAAAAGCTGTCGATGTTCTTAAAAAAGGTGGGCTCATTATCTACCCAACAGACACTGTTTATGGTTTAGGATGTGACTTTACTAATACCAAAGCAATAGAAAAGATTGCAAGAATAAAAGGAGTAAAATTAGAGAAAGCTAACTTTTCGTTTATATGTAATGATTTAAGCCATCTCTCTGATTATGTAAAGCAAATTGATACACCAGCATATAAACTTCTTAAAAGAGCTTTACCTGGTCCTTATACCTTTATACTACCGGGTAGTAAATCATTACCTAAAGTATTTAAAAAGAAAAGAACAGTTGGAATTAGAATCCCCGATAATTCTATAGCAAGAGCCATAGTTGAAGAATTGGGAAATCCAATTATATCAACCTCTATTCATGATGAAGATGATGTGCTAGAATATACTACAGATCCAGAATTAATTTTTGAAAAATGGCATCATTTAGTTGATGGGGTAATAGATGGTGGTTTTGGAGACAATCATGCTTCTACAATTATAGATTTAACAGAGACTGAGCCAATTGTAATAAGAGAGGGAAAGGGAAGTACAGATATCCTGTAGTCATTTAGCGAAGATCTTTAAATTTTTTTCTTCTCAATATAAAATATTGCCAAACAACACTCGTATGAAGATTGTAGTTGTATTTTTTTTGTAACCTTTTTCTCTTCTGTAAAAACTTATAAAAATTTTTATACACACTTAAATGTGCTCTTACTATAGCCCAAGTATGAACAGGCCTGAGTTCTATTAAAAATTTGATACCTGCAACACCATCCAATACTAAACGTGAAAAAACGACAAATAGAAACCATTGTTTAGGTACATTCTTTATGACATTAAGTAAACTATTTCTAAAGTTAAGGAATGTTTTTTGAGGATTGGTTTCTTGGAGTGTAGCACCTCCTATATGATATACAGTGGAGTTACCTACATATTTTACATCAAAACCTTCGTTTTGAGCTCTCCAACATAAATCTACCTCTTCTTGATGAGCAAAATAGTTTTCATCAAATCCTTTTAAAAGTTGATATACCTCAGATCTTATGAAAAAACAAGCTCCTGACGCCCAAAAGATATCTGCTACATCATTAAATTGTTTAGTATCTTTTTCTACATTATTAAATACGCGTCCTCTACAATATGGATAGCCATATAAATCTATGAACCCACCTCCAGCACCAGCATATTCAAAAGTGTCTTTCTGTTTATAATCGAGTATTTTTGGTTGAATTATAGCAGTGTTTTTCTCTTTCTTAAAAACTTCTAAAATTGGAGAGATCCAATTTTGTGATACTTCAATATCAGAGTTTATTAAACAATAGACATCTGCATCAATACTTTTTAAAGCATCATTGTATCCTTTAGCATAGCCGCCATTAGTAGTGTTTTCAACAATATGCACCAAAGGAAAAAATTCTTTAACATACCCTATAGAATTGTCTGTACTTGCATTATCTGCCACATAGATATCAGCTAATTCTGAACTAAAATTAACGATAGATGGTAAAAATTGTTCTAACAATTTTTTACCGTTCCAATTTAATATGACGATGGCTGTTTTCAAGTTTACAAATCTAGTACATCTGAATCGTTCTTGTTGCTAAATAGATGCTAAAATTAGTAGCTTGGAATATCTTCTAAAAATATATAAGTTTCTTTGGTAGTATCTATTTGACAGAAATAATGAGCTAAGCCATTAGTTACCATTAAATAATTAGAATTTGCAGTGAGATTATATCGTGCAATTTGATCAAAAGTAGTCTGTGTTATTTTTATACTAGGAGCTTTGCATTCAATTAATAATTCTGGAGTTCCTTGTTTATTATACACCACAATATCAGTTCTTTTAATTCTTGTGTTTATTTTGAGTTGTTTTTCTACGGCGATTAAAGAAATAGGGTAGTTCTTTTCTTTTAGTAAGAAATGAATTACATGTTGTCGCACCCATTCTTCAGGTGTTAAAATCACATATTTTTTTCTAACAATATCAAAAATAAGTGTCTTATTTTCGCTAGATTTGAGTTTGAATGCATAAGATGGAAAATTCAGTTCTTGCATGGGGTTAAATGTAGTGAAAACTAGATTAACGGTTTTGTATATTGCATAAGTAAGTATCGTATGAATGAAATAAATCAAATAGTTTCTGATATTAAAAATGGAGTAGTAAAGCCTATCTATTTTTTAATGGGTGAGGAATCATACTACATTGATAAAATCTCAGATTTTATTGAAGATACTATTCTAGAGGAAGAAGAAAAAGGTTTTAATCAAACAGTGATGTATGGAAGAGATGTTACCGTTGAAGATATTATAGGAGCTGCTAAGCGTTTTCCAATGATGGCTGAAAAGCAAGTGATTATTGTAAAAGAAGCTCAAGATTTAAGTAGAACTATAGAAAAATTAGCTTCTTATGCTAGCAATCCTCAACCCTCTACTGTGTTGGTACTTAATTATAAGTATAAGAAACTGGACAGAAGAAAATCTTTATTTAAAGCTATTCATAAGGTAGGATTGGTATTTGAAAGTAAACGCTTGTATGAAAATCAAGTTGCAGATTGGATACGAAGAGTACTAGGGGGTAAAAACTATCAAGTAGAACCCAAAGCAGCTCAAATGTTGGTAGATTTTTTAGGAATAGATTTAAGTAAAATTAATAATGAGTTAGAAAAACTCATCACTATTCTTCCTCAAAATACTATTATTACTCCTGATCATATAGAGGCCAATATTGGAATTTCTAAAGACTTTAATAATTTTGAATTACGTAAAGCCGTAGGAGAGAAAAATATTTTGAAAGCCAATCAGATCATACAGTATTTTGCCCAAAATCCCCGGAGTAACCCACTAGTAATGACTATTTCTTTATTAAATAGTTTTTTTACTCAAGTCTTAATTTATCACGGATTACAGAATAAGTCTAGAGATCAGGTAGCCAAATCTCTGGGTATTAGACCTTTTTTTGTTATAGATTATGTTACTGCTGCCAGAAATTACCCAATGCGAAAGGTAGCTCAAGTTATCTCCATGTTAAGAGATGCTGATGTAAAAAGTAAAGGGGTAGGGGCTAGTCAATCTCATAGAGATATTTTAAAAGAGCTACTTTTTAAAATATTGCATTAATAAAATTACAATTAATTTTTACTCTGCCTTTTTAACCTTATCAGCAACAATAGCAGCTTCTCTGTTAGCTACTTCCCATGCGGTATGAAAAACAAGTCGGGTTCTAGTTTCTAATTGCTCGTAATTAATTTTATCTGGCGTATCAGTTTCTTTATGATAATCTACATGTGTCCCATTAAAATAAAAGATGATGGGTACATTTAATTTTGCAAAATTATAATGATCAGATCTGTAGTAAAATCTATTAGGGTCATTTTCGTCATTGTATTTGTAGTCTAGTTCTAAGGAGGTGTATTTTGTATTCATAGCCTCAGAAACCTCATGCAAAGAGGTACTTAACTTATCAGAACCAATTAAATATACGTAGTTTGGATTACCCTTGTGCCTTTCATCTACTCTCCCAATCATATCTATATTTAGATTAGCGATGGTGTTAGCAATAGGGAAAATTGGATTTTCTGTGTAGTAACGAGAGCCTAATAATCCTTTTTCTTCTCCAGTGACATGCAAAAATAAAATAGATCTTTTCGGACCATTTCCGTCATTTACGGCTTTTTTAAAAGCCTCTGCAATCTCTAATACAGCTATGGTTCCGGATCCATCGTCATCGGCTCCGTTAAAAACTTCCCCTTCTTTATTCATGCCTACATGGTCTAAATGAGCTGAAATAACAATAATTTCATCTGGTTTTTCAGTTCCTTTTATAAAAGCAACTACATTTTCAGAATCTTTCAATTTCCATCTTCTACTTAATTTATTCATATAGTTAGCAGGAACCTCTTGATAATAATCTTCTCCACCTATGGGTGATTTGATTTTGTGTTTAACATAAAAGTTCTTCAAATATTCAACAGCCATTTTTTGCCCTGGTTCTCCTGTATTTCTCCCTTCAAATTCGTCTGAGGCATATGTAAATAGATGGTTTCCTATTTCTTTAGCTGTTATTGAAGCTGCATACTTTTTGGATAAATCTATCCTGTTCTGAGAAGAAACTGAATAAATAAATACTACAAAACATAATAATAAGAGTATTTTTTTCATAAGGCTATTACTTTAATATGAAATTTTATAATTCATATGATTTTATAAAAGTAAAAATCATAATTCTTTTGTTACGATAAACTGTTCTAAATTTGAGTTAAATTTAACAATTTCAGATGAAAATAGATGATCAAAAGAATTTCTTTCAATAAGTATCTTTTTATTGCCAGCTATTACTTCTTTATCTGTCAATAAAATTAGCTGATCAGCAGAATTGATCGCTAGATTTATTTCGTGAGTAGTTATGATAATCGTTTTATTAGTTTCTTTTGAAAGTTTTTTTAGTAGTTTAAAGATTTTGATAGTATGATGCATGTCTAGATGAGCTGTGGGCTCATCTAATAGAATGATTTGGGTATCTTGAGCTAAAGCTCTAGCTATTAAAACGCGTTGCAATTGTCCGTCACTTAATTCATTAAAATGTCTGTTAGCTAGGGACATCGTTTCTGTTTGTTCTAAAGCCCAGTTGATTTTTTCTACATCCTTTTCTCCTAATTTTCCTATCCAATTTGTATAAGGTTGTCTGCCTAGAGCTACTAATTCGTATACAGTTAATTGGCTCTCGGGTAAACGCTCTGTAAGTACGAGGCTTAATAGACTAGACAGTTCTTTAAGGTTGAAGGATTGAATATTTTTTCCCTGGATGAATACCTCTCCTGAAATTGCATCTTGTACTCCTGTAAGTGTTCTTAATAGTGTAGATTTACCAATTCCATTTTTTCCTAAAATACCTACAAATTCACCCTTAAATAATTGAAAGTTGATATTCTTTTGAATTGTTAATACAGATTTTTTTTGCTTATATCCAATATGTAAATTCTTTGTTTTGATACTATTTTTTACTGAAGAACTCATACGTATATTTTCTTTTTTCTTACCAATAACCAAATCACTACTGGAGCTCCAATTAGTGAGGTTACAGCATTTATAGGTAAAGTAAATTCACTTGTAGGTAGTTGAGCAACGATATCACAAATCAACAAAATAATAGCTCCTAGAATGGCAACAGCAGGAAGTAGTATTTTATGGTCAGATGTTTTAAAAACTAATTTTGTGATATGAGGAACTGCTAAACCAATAAATGCTATAGGGCCTGCAAAAGCTGTGGTAACCCCAGTTAATAAGCTAGTAATGATTAAAATGATATTTCTATTTTTTGTGATATTGATTCCCAGACTTTTGGCATAGTTTTCACCAAGCAGAAAAGTATTTAAAGGTTTTATCACCTTCAACAAGGTTAGAATCGATATCAGATATATTATAAAAAAAACAAGTACTTCATTCCAAGATAGATTCCCCAAACTTCCAAATCCCCAAAAAACAAATTGTTGAATTTTTTCTGCATCGCTAAAAAAAGTAAAAACACTAATGATTGCAGAAGTAACTGTACCAAACATCAAACCAATAATTAAAATACTCATTGTATTTCTTACCTTATGAGCGGTTATTAATACAGCCAATAAAACCATAGCTGCTCCCAAACTTGATGCAATTGCTAAGCCCCAACTAGAAAATGATATAGCAGTTAGAACTCCACCAAAGATACCAGCACCTAAAATTAAAATAGCTACTCCAAGACTAGCTCCTGAGGAAATACCTAATACAAATGGACCAGCTAATGGATTTCTAAATAGAGTTTGCATTAATAAACCTGCTATTGATAAACCAGAACCAACCAAAATTGCTGTAATTGCTTTAGGAAGCCTAAATTGAAGAATAATTAAATCCCAACTAGATTTAGAACTATTATTCCCTAACAAAACAGCTATGATTTCATCAATAGGAATAGCTACAGAACCTAAACTAATGCTTACTAGTAGTACCAAAACCATCACAAAAGAAAGTGTAATAAATTGTTTTGTGTATGATTTTTGAATAATCAACTATAATGAATTTAAAAATTGAACCAATTTTTGAATGGCAATACCCCTGTGAGAAATTATATTTTTTTCTTCTGAGTTCATCTCAGCAAATGAGCACGAAGCATTGCTTGGTTTGAAGATGGGATCATAACCAAAACCTTTTACTCCTGTTTTCTCATTTAAAATTTCACCATCACAGATTCCTTCGAAAAGGTATTGTTTATTTCTAAGATTTAAAGCAATAATAGTTCTGAATTTTCCTTTTCTACTTAATTTATTCTGAAGTTCAACAAGGAGCTTTTCCATATTTTTTTCTGCATTTCCATGTTCTCCAGCATATCTAGCAGAATAAACCCCAGGCTTTCCATCTAAAGCTTCTACCTCTAATCCAGTATCATCTGCAAAACAATCAAATCCATACTTTTCAGTAATATAGTCAGCTTTTAATTTGGCATTGCCCTCCAAAGTAATTTCAGTTTCCTCTATATCCTCAAAACAACCAATATCTTTTAAAGACAGTATCTCTATAGAATTAGAGAGCATTTCTTGTACTTCTTTTAACTTATGCAGGTTATTTGTGGCAAAGACTAGTTTCATTTTACTAAACTAATTAATTTTAGATTTAAATATTTAAATAAGTTTATTTACTCATGATGATAAGGCTCATTTTTGAGAATGGTAAACCCTCTATACAATTGTTCAACTATAAATAAGCGGATCATTTGATGAGAGAAGGTCATTTTAGATAAAGATACTTTTCCTACGGTTTTCTTGTAGACAGATTCAGAAAATCCATAAGGGCCTCCAACAACTAAAACTAATTGTTTGATGCCTGAATTCATTTTCTTTTGAAGAAAATTTGAAAAATCTAAAGACCGAAATTCTTTTCCTTTTTCATCTAACAACACTAACTGATCAGTGTTTTTAAGTTTAGAAAGAATCAATTCGCCTTCTTTTTCTTTTTGTTGTAGTTGGCTTAAATTTTTTACATTTTTGATGTCAGGTATTATTTCGATTTCAAAGTTTATGTAGTGATTTAACCTTTGTTGGTATTTTTCAATAAGTTGCCCTAGATTTTTGTCATCCGTTTTACCAATTACAAGCAGTTTTATTCTCATTTTTCAAAATTACAATTATTGTCATCAATTTTCTCATTTAATTGTATTTTAGCTTGAATAATACAATAATATGATCTCTATTGAACAATTTGAAAAAGAATTAGAACTCATTATTAAAAATGGGTACAGAGAAGATGTAGGAGATGGAGATCATAGCTCATTATCCTGTATTCCTTCAAATGCTCAAGGAAAAGCTAATTTATTGGTTAAAGACACAGGTATTTTAGCTGGTGTAGCTTTTGCTAAAAAAGCATTTACATATTTTGATAAAGACTTGCATGTAGAGAACTTTATTGATGATGGATCTGAGGTAAGTTATGGAGACGTTGTTTTTCAAGTTTCTGGCAACTCCCAATCTATTCTCAAAGCAGAAAGATTTGTATTAAATTCTATGCAACGCATGAGTGCGATTGCTACAAAAACAAATTTTTTTGTCAATTTATTGAAAGGAACAAAAACCCAGATTTTAGATACTAGAAAAACTACTCCTGGAATTAGGGCATTAGAGAAATGGGCAGTAAAAATTGGAGGAGGGGTGAACCATCGCTTTGCCTTGTACGATATGGTAATGATTAAAGACAATCACATAGATTTTGCAGGTGGCATATCACAAGCAATTACTAAGACCAAACAATATCTAAGCGATAAAAAATTAGATTTAAAAATTATTGTAGAGGCTAGGAACCTTCAAGAGATTGAAGAGATACTTCAAAATGAAGGAGTATATAGAATTCTTATTGATAATTTTTCATTTCAAGACACCAGAAAAGCAGTAGCGTTAATCAATGGGAAATGTCTCACAGAATCTTCTGGTGGAATAAACGAAAATACCATTAGAAAATATGCAGAATGTGGTGTTGATTTTATTTCAATTGGAGCATTAACCCATTCAGTTCATAATGTGGATTTAAGTTTAAAAGCTGTTATGACATAATTATTTAATAAATTAAATAAGAAAAGAAATAGAAGTTTAAAGTCAAAATTTTAATTTAAAGCTCATATTTTTTTTAAATACCTAGGTTAGATTTGAATACAAAATAGTTTTAATAAACTCTTTTAAAAAAACATTTTCGTAAATTCGTCTTTCTAATTTTTATTATACCATACCATGAAAAAATTATTACTTTTTCTCATACTATTTATATGTTACTCACCTCAGAATTTTGCCCAAAAAAGCGCCCAATCAGTAACTCAAGGTAGATTTGTAGGTAAGACAATTCCTTTAAAAGATTTTGAAATTACAGAAGAGAGAGAATATAGAGTCAATGAAATAAAGATTATTCCCAATAACATCAGGGCTAATGAAAAAGTAGACTTTACTGGGTTGCCAATTGATGGTAATGACCCCATAATACAGGCTGAAAAAGGAAGAAATAATCCATCCTATACACTAGAACAAAATTTTGATGGAATTTCAACTAGTGAATCAGGAGGGGCAACACCTCCAGACCCTTCAGGAGCTGTAGGTCCAAATCATTACATTAATGCTGTAAATTCTGTATTAAAAATATTTGACAAACAAGGAGATTTATTATTAGGTCCAACCTCCCTAGGGAACTTTTTAGGAAACGGAACTAACGGTGGGGACCCTATTATTATGTATGATCAACTTGCAGATCGCTTTTTTGTTAGTCAATTTGGTGCAGCTACTAATTCCCTAGTTATTGGGGTCTCAGAAACCCCAGATCCCACAGGTGCTTATTTTGTATATGAATTTGTGTTTGATAACTTTCCAGATTATCCACATTATTCTATTTGGCATGACGGTTATTATCTAACAGCTAATAAATCTGGAGAAACTGTCTATGTTTTGGAAAGGGATGTTATTTTAAATGGTGGAGATGATCCCCAGATTGTCGGTTTTTCTCTTCCTGGTATAGTTGTAAATACAAATACTGTAAAAAGTGTTGCAACGGCTAATATTTTAGGATTCAACTATGTAGAAAATTCACCAGGTTATGTAACATATCTTCAAGACGATGGCTGGAGTCAATCAATTACAAATGATCATCTTAAAATATGGGAAATAAATATAGATTGGATTACAGCTTCAAATTCAACAATATCAGACCCTATAGAGGTTCCATTAAACCCATTTGATTCTGTTTTTGCTCCTTTTGGCTCTGGAGATCTTGAGCAACCAGGTACTGGACAGAAAATAGATATGATTGGTGGTATTATTTCTTATGCAGCAAATTACAGAATGTTCCAAAATCATAACTCTTGGGTTATTACATTTAATGTAGATATAGATGGTAATGATACTTCCGGTATTCGTTGGGTTGAATTAAGAAATAACAATTCAGATGATTGGTCTGTATATCAAGAGGGCACATATGCTCCTGATGATGGAAATAGTAGGTTCATGGGTTCTTCCTCGATTGATCTTCAAGGAAATATTGGTCTTGGTTTTAACATTGGTAGTTCTACTTTGCCAGTTGGTATTTCTTATACAGGAAGGTATGCTAGTGATCCTTTAGGAGAAATGACTCAGGCAGAGACGGTGATAGTTGATGGCATTGGAGTTCAAACATATAGCAATAGATTTGGAGACTATTCACACTTAACAATGGACCCTGATGGATTTACTTTTTGGCATACAGCAGAATATTTTAAAGAAACTAATGAATGGCAATCCCGTATAGCATCTTTCAATTTATCAGCTGGATTTGAAAATGACTTATCTGTTGTAAGTTTCATAGATTTAGAGGATGGCATTTTTACAAATTCAGAACCAGTTAAATTAAAAATCAGAAATTTAGGTACAGAAAACCAAACTAATTTTCCCATTGAACTTTATTTAGACGGAATTCTAATAGCAACAGAAATCTTTTCTGAAACAATAAATGTTGGTGAAGTCGCAGATTACACATTTAATCAAACACTTGATTTATCAACTCAAGGGCAAACTTATAATGTTGGAGCTAAGGTTATTTTAGATAGTGATCAATATTCTATTAATGATGAAAAAAACGAGAATGTTCGTCACTTATTTAATAAAGACCTAGGTATAGTGAGTATAGATTCTCCAGTGACTGGAATTGGGCTTTCTGACGAAGAAGTTGCTGTTACAATTAAAAATTATGGAGCTGAGACTCAAAACTCATTTGAAATACAATATACTATTGATGGAGGAGAACCAGTTTTGGAAATAGTGACGGAGGCAATGAATTCAAACGAAACTTTTGTTTATAATTTTATTCAGCCCGCCGATCTTTCGTCACTTGATACATATTCTATAGAGGTGTCTTTAAACCTTGATGGAGATCAGTTTTTAAGTAATAATTTACTAACAACTGAGGTTAAAAATTCAATATGTGCTCCAAGTATGATTTGTTCAACAGGAGATGGAATTAAACTTTTTTCAATTGCAGATATTAATAATGCGTCAGATTGTGAGGGGTATGGAGATTTTACCGATCAGACTGCTAATTTAGCTTCTGGAAATACATATCCACTTACTATTAATACTGGTTATGGAGATCAATATGTAACTGTATGGATAGATTTTAATGATGACAGTAACTTTTCAACTGATGAAAAAATTGTTGATAATTTTTTAGTTGCGCCAGGATTAGCTGCTGGTTCTTATACGGAGATAATAGATGTAACTATTCCTGAATCTTCGAGCCCAGGTAATTTTAAATTGAGAGCTAAAACCAATTGGAAAGATCCTGTTCCCGATGACGCCTGTTCTCCAACAAATTATGGAGAAACTGAGGACTATACAGTGAATATAGAAACAACACTTAATACCTCAGATTTCTCACCTATCAATAATACAAAACTTAATATTTTAGATAAGGGAGGAAATCAATTTGAGGTTGTTCTAAATACAATTTATGATGGCCCTGCATACATCGCTATTTACAACTTAAAAGGTCAACAATTAAAATTTAAAAATATTGTAAAATCATCCTTTGATACATATAAAGTTGAATTAGATATGACCCAAGTTTCAACTGGAATGTATATTGTTCGTATGGGAGGAAAAAAAAGTGGAAGTTATTTAACAGAAAAATTCGTAGTTAAGTAGTGTTTTGTCATAAACTTTTGGTAATCATTGAGTAAAGAAATAGAAGATAAACTAGTAAAAATTCCAGTGCTTAATGTACTACTTAGATTTGGGAAGAAAATAAAAATTCCAGGTCTAGAAGGTATGTCATTCTATGATGTTTTAGAAATGTATATTATTGGTATTGTTGAAGGGGCATTAACCACTAGAGCTGGAGGTATTGCCTATAGTTTTTTTATGGCAATTTTTCCTTTCATGCTATTTGTATTAACATTAATTCCCTACATCCACATAGATGGTTTTCAAGAAGGATTAATGACTTTAATATCTGAAGTTTTACCACCCAAAACTTTTGATGCTGTTGACACAGTTTTATTAGATATTTTAGGAAATAAACAAGCAGGCTTATTATCGTTTGGTTTTCTAGGCTCTATTTTTTTAATGACAAACGGTGTGAATGCTATTTTTGGAGGGTTCGAATATTCATACCACGTTAAAGAAAATAGAAATGTTTTTAGAGCCTATTTTTTATCGATGTTTGTGTCATTATTAATGGCTTTGTTTCTAGTGATTACTGTTGCTTTAACAGGATTCTACCAGTTACTTTTAGATGCATTTATGAATAAAGGTTGGATAGACGATGAAACAATCTGGTTACAATTTGGAAGAGGGGCGTTGTTTCTGATCATGATTTTTACTATTGTTTCTATTTTATATAAATACGGCACAAAAAACGGAAAGCACTCTAGATTTTTTTCACCAGGAACTGTATTTACAACAATATTATCAATACTTACTTTTTATCTATTTGGTTATTATGTTAATGAATTTGCTCAGTACAACGAATTATATGGTTCTATTGGAACACTTTTAATTTTAATGCTATTTATATGGCTGAACGCAATCATATTGTTGTTAGGTTTTGAGTTAAATGCGAGTATTTTTTCACTTCAAAGAAAAAATAAAATAAAAGTTACAGAATAGTACTTCCCAAGATTTTTCGGATATTTGCAACCGAATCTAGATTTATTATTTTATCTAACATTACATAACTGAATATTGTTTTTATGAAACCAAGCATTCCAAAAGGAACTAGAGATTTTTCATCTACAGAAGTAGCCAGTCGTACGTACATTATAAATACGATGAAAACTGCTTTTGAAACCTTTGGTTTCCAACCTATAGAAACTCCAAGTTTTGAAAACTCCACTACCTTAATGGGTAAATATGGAGAAGAAGGAGATCGCTTAATTTTCAAAATTCTAAATTCAGGAGATTATTTAAAAAAGACAGACAGTAACCTTTTAGAATTAAAAGACAGTACAAGGTTAACTTCTCAAATTTCAGATAAAGCATTACGTTATGATTTAACAGTACCTTTTGCTAGATATGTAGTGCAAAACCAAAATGATATTACGTTTCCTTTTAAGCGATATCAAATTCAACCTGTTTGGAGAGCAGATCGCCCTCAGAAAGGTCGTTTTAGAGAGTTTTTTCAATGTGATGCAGACGTAGTAGGAAGTAAGTCTTTGTTGCAAGAGGTAGACTTTATTCAGTTGTATGACACTGTTTTTACCAATTTAAAATTAACGGGTACTACCATTAAAATTAATAATAGAAAGATTTTAGCAGGAATTACTGAGGTTATTGGGGAAAAAGATAAGTTGATAGACTTTACTGTAGCTCTAGATAAGTTAGATAAAATTGGTTCTAGTGGTGTTGAAAAAGAAATGCTAGAAAAAGGGATATCTATTGAAGCTATTAAAAAAGTAACTCCTCTTTTTAATCTTTCAGGATCAAATACAAATCGGTTAAATATTTTAGATGTTTTATTATCAGCATCTGAAGAAGGGAAAAAAGGAGTTGAGGAGTTGCGTTTTGTTGTGAATACTATCAATAATCTAGGACTACAATCGGCTTCTTTAGAGATAGATGTAACTTTAGCACGTGGTTTAAATTATTACACAGGAGCTATTTTTGAAGTTTCAGCACCAAATGGAGTAGAAATGGGATCTATTGGTGGTGGAGGTAGATATGATGATTTAACAGGAATCTTTGGACTAAAGGACGTGAGTGGAGTGGGTATATCTTTTGGTTTAGATAGAATTTATTTGGTATTAGAAGAGCTTGGCTTGTTTGATGCTATATCTCTTCCAAAACCTAAGTTATTATTTTTAAATTTTAACAAAGAAGACAATACTATTCAATTAGAAGCAATAAAGGCATTAAGAAATGTAGGTGTAAAAACTGAAATATATCCAGATACTGCGACTACTAACAAACAGCAAAAGAAACAGTGGAAATACGTATCTACTCGTAACATAGCTTTTGTAATTTCTGAAGTTCAGAACAATACATTCAAGTTAAAAGACATGACCGATGGTTCTCAGTTGGTTTGTACTTTAGATGAATTGATTGATAAAATGCAATAAACATATTACTTTATGTCGTAAATTTGCAAACTAATTTTAATATTCAGAAATAAACTGATGAAAATAAATGATGATAGAATAGAGGAGATAGGAGACAACCATGTTGGAACTTCAGCAAAGACTCCTTTACGCCCCGATGCATTTGATATTTCAGATGCTGAAAAAATAGAAAGAATTCAAGAAAGTGTTAAAGATATTTTAATCACTTTGGGAATGGATTTAGAGGACGATAGCCTTAAAGGTACTCCAAAAAGAGTAGCTAAATCTTTTGTTAATGAGTTGTTTAAGGGTTTAAACCCAGCTAACAAGCCAATAGCCTCTACATTTGAAAATAATTACAATTATGGTGAGATGTTAGTAGAGAAGAACATTATTGTATATTCTACCTGTGAACACCATTTACTTCCCATAGTTGGAAGAGCTCATGTTGCATATATTTCAGATGGAAAAGTTATAGGACTCTCTAAAATGAATCGTATTGTAGAATATTTTGCTAAAAGACCTCAAGTTCAAGAACGCCTAACGATGCAAGTTGTTCAAGCGATGCAGGAAGCTTTAGGAACAGATGATGTTGCTTGCGTTATTGATGCTAAACATTTATGTGTTAATTCCAGAGGGATAAAAGATATTGAAAGCAGTACCGTAACCGCAGAATTTGGTGGAAAATTTAAAGAAAAAGAAACAAAACATGAATTTTTAGATTATTTAAAAATGGATTCTGACTTTCAAGGGTTATAGATTAAGTTCAATTAAATAAAAAAAAGCCACCTTTATAAAAGTGGCTTTTTTTATGGTTAACTGATATATTTTTAATTTTTAACTAATACCCATTCTCCTCTTTCAATTAAAGGAATAGCTTGTTTGAATTTAACTACTTTTTCCTGACCACTCATCACATTTTTAATAGTAACACGTTCATTTCTACCTATTTTAGGTTGTTCTCTTACAATGGTTTCAATAGGCTCAGTTTGTTGCTGTCTTGAATTGCTTATGGCTTGTTCTGTAGTGTTTTGAACATCAGCTTTGCTCAAGTTTAATTTTTGTCTTGTTTTCTTTCGTTCTTCAGAAATTTGATCGTTTGCTTGATTTGGTAACTCTCCCTTAAACAAGAAAGACAGAACCTCACGATTTATCTTATCAATGGTTACTTTAAATAATTCAAAAGCTTCAAACTTGTAAATTAATAAAGGATCTTTTTGTTCGTATGACGCATTTTGAACTGATTGTTTTAAATCATCCATTTGACGTAGGTGATCTTTCCAGTTTTCATCAATAATAGCGAGTGTAATATTTTTTTCAAAATCTGTAGCTAAAGACTTCCCTTTTGTTTCGTATGCATCTTTTAAGTTTGTAACTACTTGAAGTGTTTTAATACCATCTGAGAAGGGAACTACAATCCGTTCATATCTATCACCTTCATTTTCATATACATTTTTGATTACTGGATAGGTTAGAAGTGCATTTCTTTCAACTTTCTCTTTATAATGTTTGGTTACTATATCATAAAGCCTGTCAGTTAATTCTGTTTCACTTAATGAATTAAATTCATCCTCATTAAACGGAGAGGTTATGGATGTAAATCTAATTAATTCAAATTCAAAATTTTGAAAATCTTTTGCTGCTTTATTTTGATTTATAATGGTTTCACATGTTTCAAAAATCATATTTGAAATATCTATCTGTAAGCGATCTCCATCTAATGCATGTCTTCTTCTTAGATAAACAAATTCTCTTTGGGCGTTCATGATATCATCATATTCCAACAATCTTTTTCGAATACCAAAGTTATTTTCTTCAACTTTTTTCTGCGCTCTTTCAATAGATTTAGAAATCATAGAATGCTGAATTACTTCACCTTCTTTTAATCCCATTCTATCCATCATTTTAGCAATTCTTTCAGATCCAAACAAACGCATTAAATTGTCATCTAGAGCAACATAAAATTGAGAAGAACCAACATCACCCTGACGACCAGCTCTTCCTCGTAATTGTCTATCCACACGCCTAGAATCGTGTCTTTCTGTACCAATAATAGCTAAACCTCCAGCATCTTTTACTTGATCAGATAATTTAATATCTGTTCCACGTCCTGCCATATTAGTAGCTATTGTTACTACACCTGGATTACCTGCCTCTGCAACAACATCTGCTTCACGTTTATGTAATTTTGCATTAAGAATATTGTGTTTAATCTTACGCATTTGTAACATTCTACCTAGTAATTCAGAAATTTCAACAGATGTTGTACCTACCAATACTGGTCTTCCTTGATTTACTAGTTGAACAACATCTTCAATTACTGCATTGTATTTTTCACGAGTAGTTTTGTAAATATAATCTTGTTTGTCATCTCTTAGTAGAGGTTTGTTGGTAGGGATTTCAACTACATCTAATTTATAAATTTCCCATAATTCACCGGCTTCAGTAATGGCAGTACCTGTCATACCAGATAACTTTCGATACATCCTGAAATAGTTTTGTAAAGTAACTGTGGCAAATGTTTGGGTAGCATCTTCAATTTTTACATTTTCCTTAGCCTCAATAGCTTGATGTAATCCATCTGAGTAGCGTCTACCATCCATAATACGTCCGGTTTGCTCATCAACAATCATTACTTTGTTTTCGACTACTACATATTCAACATCCTTTTCAAATAAACTATAAGCCTTTAACAACTGATTCATTGTGTGAATACGCTCACTTTTAATGCTAAAGTCTTTGTATAGTTTTTCTTTTAGTTCAGCCTTCTTTTCTGAGGTTTCTTCAGAAGCATCTATGTCGCCAATTTTAACTCCAAGATCTGGTAATACAAAGAAATCTTCGTCACTAGTATTCGTAGAAAGTGCAGCGATACCTTTATCTGATAAATCAATAGAATTATTCTTTTCTTCTATAACATACCATAATTCTTCATCTACTTCTGGCATCAGTTTGTTGTTATCTGCCATGTAGGTATTTTCTGTTTTTTGTAATAGTTGTTTTACCCCCTCTTGAGATAAAAACTTTATAAGTGCTTTATTTTTAGGGATTCCTCTGTAAACTCTTAATAATAAAAATCCTCCATCTTTAGTATTTCCATCAGTAATTAATTTTTTAGCTTCTGCAAGTACTCCAATTAAATACTTGTTTTGCTTTGAAACTAAATCGCTAACCAAGGGTTTTAATTCATTAAACTCGTGTCTATCACCTTGTGGAACTGGTCCAGAGATAATTAGAGGAGTTCTTGCATCATCAATTAAAACAGAATCTACTTCATCAATAATTGCATAGTTTGGAGCTCTTTGAACTAGATCTTCTTTAGAACTAGCCATATTATCTCTTAAATAATCAAATCCAAATTCATTATTTGTACCATAAGTAATATCTGCATTGTAAGCTTTTCTTCTTTCTTCAGAATTTGGTTGATGAAAATCTATACAATCTGTACTTAATCCATGGAATTCAAACATAGGTGCCATCCAAGCTCTATCTCTTTTTGCCAGATAGTCATTTACGGTTACAACATGAACACCGTTACCCGTTAATGCATTTAAATATACTGGGAGTGTAGATACTAATGTTTTTCCTTCTCCAGTCATCATTTCTGCAATCTTTCCTTGATGAAGAACAGAGCCCCCAATTAATTGAACGTTATAGTGGATCATATCCCAAGTAACTGGTTTTCCTGCGGCATCCCATGAGTTCTGCCAAAAGGCTTTATCACCATCTAAAACAATATGTTCTCTTGTAGAAGAGAGTTCTCTATCAAAAGGAGTGGCAGTAACTTCAACTTCATCATTATTTACAAAACGTGTTGCAGTTTCTTTTACCACAGCAAAAGCTTCTGGCATAAGTTCATTTAGAATACTTTCAGAAATATCATACGAATCATTCTTTAGAGTATCTATTTCAGAAAAAATTTCTTGCTGTCTTTCTATTCCAACTTCTTTTGCTTCTTTTTCTAAAGCAGTAATTTTATCATTAAAAACTTTTATACCTTCAGCAATTTTTTGCTTGAATTCAATTGTCTTACCTCTTAATTCATCATTAGATATTGAAGATAAAGAGGTTTCGAAAGCAGAAACTTTTTCTACAATCGGTCGAAGTATTTTAAGATCTTTTTGCTGTTTGTCTCCAACAAATATTTTAATTACTGAATTTAGGATACTCATTCTTTAAGCTGTATTTTATTTCTTTTCTATTTTGATATAGATATGAGACTATAAAAATAAACAAAAAAAAAGCCTCAATAGAGACTTTTTATTTTTTGTTTGGTTTGTGTTTTAATATTCATCCTCATTCCAAAGATAATCTTCTTCGGTAGGATAATCTGGCCAGATTTCTATTATGGAGTCGTAAGAATCTCCTTCATCTTCAATTTCCTGTAAATTTTCTGCTACTTCTAAGGGTGCCCCTGTTCTGATTGCGTAATCTACCAATTCATCTTTTGTTGCTGGCCATGGTGCATCTGCTAAATAAGATGCTAATTCTAAAGTCCAATACATTTCTAATGGATTTAATTTTCTGCAAAAATAATTTTTTTACTGAAAAAATCAAGTTTTTTTTGAAATATATATCAATAAAAAAAGAACTTAGTTATAATTTTTCAGGAATCCACTTAACTTCCTGAACTGATAAGTCTTGAGACAACTTCCGTGCCAGCATAAAAAGAAAGTCAGATAGTCTGTTTAAATATGTTAAAGTAATTGGATTTACTCCCTCTTGTTCATGTAATGAAACTGATAATCGTTCTGCTCTTCTACACACACATCTAGCTATATGACAAAATGACACCGTTGTATGGCCACCAGGAAGAATAAAATGAGTCATTTTAGGAAGCGTTGAATTCATTTTATCTATTTCCTTTTCTAAATTATTAACAGATTTGGTATCTACTTCAGGAATATTTAAACGTTGTTCCCCATTTTTAAGAGTCTGTTTGTTGGTTGGTGTAGCCAACATAGAACCCAAAGTAAAAAGATCATGTTGTATTCTAATAAGCA
Organism: Flavobacterium sp.; assembly: GCA_015665265.1. Classification (GTDB taxonomy): domain Bacteria; phylum Bacteroidota; class Bacteroidia; order Flavobacteriales; family Flavobacteriaceae; genus Polaribacter. The sequence goes on along the minus strand of JADFAM010000105.1, from coordinate 22,112 downwards.
CCTCTTTTAAATGGTTGTCTATAGCCTGATCTTTGATCAAACCTATGTATGAGTTTAGTTCATCTACTGTTCCATAAGACTCTATCCTTAGATGATCTTTTGATACTCTTGAGCCGCCAATTAATCCAGTAGTACCTTTGTCTCCGGTTTTTGTGTAAATCTTCATAGTGTAAATTTATGATTTTAAATTCTGATTGTAAAATGCTCTTTTTGTTGTTCTTTTCTGAAGAATACGATACCCCATTGATAAGTGTCAACTGTTATAGTAACTGAAGGATGTTTCTTAATTTCTTCCCAAGCCTGTTTCATTTCGTAATTCCAATAAATATCATCAAATAAAAAAAATGAATCATTATGAATAGAAGATAAACTTTGTTTGAAATAATCTAGAGTTGCTTTTTTTGTATGATTTCCATCAAAAAAAATAAAATCAAAAGTATTCTTATTTAGTTGTTTTGCAAGAGTTTCTTTAAAATTTCCAATGATTAGTTTGGTGTTTTTGAATTGGTATTTATTAAATAAGTTCTGGGCTATATTTGCTGTCTCTTTGCATCCCTCTAACGTTGTTATTGACGAATTTGGTAAAGAAATTGATAATGCAGCAGTACTTAAACCCAATGAAGTTCCTATTTCTAAAACAGAGGTTGGTTTATAGTATTGCATTAAATTCATTAATAATTTTGCTCTTTTATTAGAGATTCCGGCATTTTTAGCAATTTTGGATATTGGTCTCTTGTTGGATGAAAATACTTTAGATCCAGCTCCATAGTCTGTAACATTAATCGTAGAGGTATTTTTGAAAAGCTCTTTTTTATAATCCAAAAATAAATGGTTATAATTTGTTGAGATTTTTTTATGTAGGCACTTGGTTACTAAATCAAATACAAAAGGAGAATGCACTCCATGTTTATTTTTTGATTTAATTACAAAGCAAATGAAGGATTTAATTCTAAAAAACAACTTATTTTGGGTTTTGAATAACGAAATTAATAGAATATTTATTAATTTTTAAGTTATAATATCTGTTATATAATTAGCTTTAAAATTGTAGACAAGGTTTAATTAAACCTAATACAATAATAACTCTAGATACTAATATTCAATTCCATTTAAATAAATTCTCTCAATAGAATTACTTCCAAAATTATAGGGTAAGAAGTTATAAGATTTAATGGATTTTGTAATCATGAAATTAGCAAGTTTTCCTCTGGTTATACTTCCAATTTTTTCAGATAAATTTAGAGCATAAGCGGCATTCATTGTAGCTGCATTAATGGCCTCCTCCGGTGTCATTTTCAATTTTATACAAGCTAAAGAAACTACAAAATTCATATTGCCAGATGGAGTGGATCCAGGATTGAAATCTGTTGCTAGAGCCAAAGGAACATTTGAATCAATAATTTTTCTAGCATTTGTGTATGGAATTCCTAAAAAAAATGAACACGACGGCAGTGCAACTGGCATTGTATCTGATTTTGATAATATGCTTAGGTCTTCATCTGTTAAAACTTCTAAATGATCTACAGATAAGGCATTATTATTAACACCAACTTTTACACCACCTACTGAATTAAACTGATTTACATGAATTTTAGGAATTAAACCATGTATTGCACCAGCTTTTAAAATACAATCAGTTTCTTCAGCTGAAAAATAGCCTTTTTCACAAAAAACATCTATGTAATCAGCTAATTTTTGAGAGGCTACTTCTGGAATTATATTATTAATAATTAACTCTATATATTCCTCTCTATTTTCTTTATATTTTGAGGGGATGGCGTGAGCTCCCAAAAAAGTAGCTTTGATTGGAATTGGAAATGTTTCCTTTAATTTTTTAATTACTTGAAGCATTTTTAGTTCACTATCTAGAGTTAACCCATAACCAGATTTAATTTCTAATGCACCCGTACCAGATTTAATTATTTCTTCTATCCTTGTAACTGCATCTTTGTAAAGTTGGTCTTCTGTTTTATCTTGAAGTTTTTTTGCTGAGTTTAAAATTCCTCCTCCTTTTTCGGCTATTTCATGATATGATAATCCTTTTATTCTGTCAACAAATTCATCTTCTCTAGAATCTGCATACACTATATGGGTATGACTATCACACCAAGTGGGTAAAACTAATTTTCCGGTGAGATCAACCACTTTATCTGTTTTTTTTAAACTTAGATTATCCATAGAACCAAAGTCGATGATGGTATGGCCTTTAATCAACATAAAAGCATTCTTTATGATGGGTAAAATACCCATGTCTTTTCCATAAACTTTATCTTCAGATAGTTCTCTTACTTGAATAAGTTCTTTAATATTTATAAATAAAGTTGTCATATGGCAGATAACTTAAAGTAAACAAACTTACATTAAAAAAAGAAAACACTTTGTTGTTATGAGTGAATTAAGAAAATACAATCTAAGAAAAAGAAGGTTAGATTTCGTTTAATTTAAAAATTTTAAGGAATGACCATTATTTTAGACTACCTGTCATATCTTCGGGCTTAACCCATTCTTCGTATTGTTCTTCAGTAACATAACCTAAACGGACTGCTTCTTCTTTTAAAGTAGTGCCATTAGTATGAGCGGTATTTGCAATTTCAGCGGCTTTATAATAGCCAATCTTGGTATTTAAAGCAGTGACAAGCATTAACGAATTATTCAATAATTCATTAATTCTTGAATAATTTGGTTCAATTCCAGAAACACAATTTACATCAAAAGATACGCAAGCATCTCCAATTAGCTGAGCTGATTGTATCACATTAGCAGCCATCATAGGTTTAAAAACATTTAATTCATAATGACCTTGAGTTCCACCGATAGTTACAGCAACATCATTCCCCATAACTTGCGCACAAACCATAGTAATGGCTTCTGCTTGTGTAGGATTTACTTTTCCTGGCATAATAGAACTTCCGGGTTCGTTAGCTGGTATGATAATTTCCCCAATTCCAGATCTTGGCCCAGAGGCCATCATACGAATATCATTTGCAATTTTATTTAAAGAAACAGCTACTTGTTTTAAAGCACCGTGTGTTTCTACTAATGCGTCATGTGCAGCAAGTGCTTCAAATTTATTTTTAGCAGTTATAAATGGCATTTCTGTGAATTCTGAAATGTACTTGGCTACTAAAACATCATATCCTTTTGGTGTATTTAATCCAGTTCCTACAGCAGTTCCTCCCAAAGCTAATTGACTTAAGTGTTCCAAAGAATTGCGCAATGCTTTTAAAGCAAAATTTAATTGAGCAACATATCCAGAAAATTCTTGTCCCAAGGTTAGGGGAGTGGCATCCATTAAATGAGTACGACCAATTTTAACAACATCTTTAAAATCTTCAGATTTATTTTGAAGAGTATTTCTTAGTTGTTCAATTCCAGGGATCGTGGTTTCTACAATTTTTTTATAACATGCGATATGCATCCCTGTTGGAAATGTATCGTTTGATGATTGAGATTTATTTACATCATCATTTGGTTGAATAGTTTTTTCTCCCTCTCCAATTATTTTTCCAGCAATTTCATGGGCTCTATTTGCAATTACTTCATTTACATTCATGTTAGATTGAGTTCCTGAACCTGTTTGCCATATTACTAAAGGAAACTGATCGTCTAACTTACCAGCTAAAATCTCATCACACACCGTCGCTATTAAATCACGCTTTTCTATTTCTAGAACACCTAATTCAGCATTTGTAAAAGCTGCAGCTTTTTTGAGATAAGCAAAACCATAAACTATTTCTAGAGGCATTGAAGCAGCTGAACCAATTTTAAAATTATTTCTAGATCTTTCGGTTTGTGCTCCCCAATATTTATCAGCAGGAACTTCAACTGAACCCATGGTATCTTTTTCTATTCTAAATTTCATGATTAGTGCATTTTCAATGATATTACAAAATTACAAAATCCACAACAATCAGTTAGTAACATTTGTGAGTATTTTCTTCTGTAAATATTTAACTAAATGTTAGTATCAATAAAAATTATCTATTATTTTTGCAACTTAAGTTAAAGATATTTTAAATGTTAGATTTTTCTCAGTTCTCAGGATTTGTTTTATTTATGTTTATTTTTACAACTGGTTTTTGGTTGTTGATATTTCTATTAACTTTTGTTGTTCCTTACTGGTTAGGAGGGACTATCTGGGAAAATTTCAAATTAAAAAGAGAAGCAAAAAAAGCTGCTGAAGGAAAGTAGTTTTATTTATAAATAATAAAAAAAAAGATTCGCAATAGTGCGAGTCTTTTTTTATTTGGTATTTGTGTAGTTTTAGGGTCTACTAAAACCTTCACCACCCTCGTAATCTTCACCACCTCTTCTTTCTCTTCCTTGATTTTTTTTCTGATTAAACCTGTAAGTAAAATTTAAAGATACTTGACGAACTCTCCATTGAGATTCTTGATAATTAATACTAGTAGGATTTTCTTTATTTGGATTGAAATTAGTTGATCTCCATTTTCTAGAATTAAATAAATCACTTACGTTAAATACGAACGTACCCTTTTCATTAAATACATCTTTACTCAGAGCTATATTAGCAGAAAACATTCCTTTTGATTCACTTTGAGCTGTGAATCTAGGGCCTCTGTAAGATAATCTGTTTTGCATTTGTATTTTCCATGGCAGTGTAAAAGTTGCATTAAACCTACTAAACCAGCTATTATTTATATTTCCTAAATCTTGTATTTCGGGAGTAGAGACAATAGCTCCAGTTGTATCATCTATAGTAAATTTGTTATATTCATATAGCCCTTTAGATTCTTGCTGATATACATTAAAACTGCCAGAAAGCCTTACTTTCTTTGAAGGATTATAATTGGCAGTTAATTCAAAGCCATATCTATCTTCAGAGGCTAAATTAATAGGTTCTCTAATTGTTATTACTTGGTTTACTCCATCTAATAGTCTAATTTCATCTCTGGTGACTCTTTGTATAGAGTTTATTGAGTGCTGAAAATAAATTGATGAGTTTAAGGTAAGTTTTCCTATCTTTTGAAGAAATCCAAGGTCAAAAGAATTGGTAAAAGTTGGAATTAAACCTGGATTCCCTTTATAGATTACATTTTGACTATTTCTAGATTCAAAGGGGTTAAGATACCAGTATCTTGGTCTTCTGAGTCTTCTGCTATACCCTAGAGTAAAACTTTGATTTTCTGTTCTTTCTATACCAAAATTAATGGTAGGGAAAAATTCTGTGTACTTGTAATCGAAATTCTCATTTGTGTTGGTAAGTCTTACTTTTACGTCTGTAATCTCTGTTCGTAGGCCTATTAGATAGGTTAATTTATTAATCTTACTTCCATACTGAGAATAGATAGCATTTACATTTTGTTTAAAAACAAGGTTATTGGAAGGATCAAAGTCTAGTTCAGGTGTTCTAGTAACCAGAAAATTAGAGTTTAAATCCTGAAAATCTCCTCGATAGCCTAATTCAAATTGGGTGTTCTCACCAATTGGTAAAACATAATCTGTTTGTATTAGAGTATTCTTAGAATCTTCTGTGGTAGTATTATTTTCAATAGCCAGAGAATCATCAATAAAAGCATTTTCTGTTTCTTGACTATCACTATACTGAACATCAATAGTTAATTTATGACCACTATTGTTGATGTTATTGGTGTAATTCAAAGAAATTTGCGAAGTCTTATCAATTTCATCTTCATCTTGAATACGAGTGTCAGTAAACTCAAGAATATCATTTGCATCAAAAACACGAATGGTATTAGTTGAAAGGTTTTTGTTATTGGAGTCTCTATAAAAATAGGTTCCAGTAACTGAGCTTTGTTTAGATAAAAAATATTCTAATCCAACATTAATATTATACCCATTTCTGTTCCTTTCAAAATCTCTGTCTTCAATTCTTAGACTATTTAGAGATTCATTTTGAAAAGTTGATAAATTCGTTAAAAAGTTTCCTGGTCCTGAACTATCTCTATATCCTAGATTGGTAAAAAAATTAACTTTTTTTGTTCTAAAATTTATATTAGAAGCTACCCGATATTGCGTTGGATCACCAATAGTTGCATTCATAGAACCATTTAAACCAGTTGCAATTCCTTTTCGGAGAATGATATTTAAGATTCCAGCAGTTCCCTCAGCATCATATCTTGCAGATGGCGAGGTAATTACTTCAACTCTTTCTATGGCATCTGCAGGTAATTGGCGTAATGCATCTGTACCGCTTAAACCAACCAATGCAGAAGGCTTACCATCTATTAATATTCTAACATTTTCGTTACCTCTAAGGCTTACATTTCCTTCTACATCAACATCTACTGAAGGAACATTGTCTAAAACATCAGACGCAGAACCTCCCCTAACGGTCATGTCTTTACCTACGTTGTAAATTCTTTTATCTAATCTGATTTCAACTGTAGATTTTTCAGCAATTACAACAACTTCATCTAAAGTATTTGTGTTTTCAAATAATTCAATGGTTCCAAAATTAATAGATTGATTAACAACTTTTTTGGTTAACTTGATGGTTTTAAAAGAGATAAACTCAAAACTAATGTCATAAGTACCTGGATTCATTTTTATATTAAAGCTTCCTTTTGAATCAGTAATCCCCCCACTTAGTTGATTGTTTTTTGTATCATTTAAAACTATGGTAGCGTATTCAAGAGGTTCTTTGGTTTCAGAATCAATAATAATTCCAGAAATAAAAATTTGAGAGTTTTGAGGCTTTTGACCAAAAGCATTAAAAAATGTAATTACAAACACTAAAATAAGAAAACTAGCTTTATTCATATCAATCATTGATTTATATCTTCGACTGTAAAATTCTTATTTAGTTTATTAATTAGTAGTTAATATTCTGTTAAACAAAAATACATTACAAGATATGCTTTATATTTTCAGGAGGTCTTCCTATTACAGCTTTTTCTTTATTGATTATAATTGGTCTTTCAATTAGCTTTGGGTTTTCTATCATTGCTGTAATCACTTCATCGTTAGTTAATTCTTTTCCTTTGTAATTCTTTTTCCAGATAGATTCATTTTTTCGTATTAATTCAAAAGGAGTAATGCCAAGAAGATTTATGATTGATTTCAATTCGTTAAAACTCGGAATTTCTTTTAGATATTCTATAATTTTAAATTCTTGCTTACTTTCTTTGAGAAGTTGTAAACCCTCTCTCGATTTTCTACATCTTGGATTGTGGTATATTTTTATCATAAATTTAGTCAGTATTTTAACTCGAAATTATAATTGTGATATTGTATCCTTTTGTCCTTGCGACATTAGATATGCTTTTAGAAATGAATTTATGTTACCGTCCATTACTGCATCTACATTTCCTGTTTCATGGGTAGTTCTTACATCTTTCACTAATTTGTATGGATGCATTACGTAATTTCTAATTTGACTTCCCCACTCATTTTTCATTTTTCCAGCCTCAATATTATTTCTCGCTTCTTGTTGTTTTTGTAATTCAATTTCGTATAGTTGAGACTTTAACATTTTCATTGCTGTAGCTCTATTATCATGTTGTGAACGTGAGTTAGAGCAAGAAATTTGAATTCCTGTTGGTTTATGAGTTAACTGAACTTTTGTTTCTACTTTATTAACATTTTGCCCGCCGGCCCCACTAGATCTTGCAGTTGTAATTTCTACATCAGCAGGATTAACCTCTATTTCAATAGAATCATCTGCTACCGGGTATACATATACCGATGCAAATGAGGTATGTCTTTTGGCATTGCTATCGAAAGGTGAAATTCTTACCAATCGGTGAACACCATTTTCTCCTTTTAACCACCCAAAAGCGTAATCTCCATCTACCTCTACAGTAACAGTCTTTATGCCCGCAGAGTCTCCGGATTGATAGTTGAGAGTTTTGAGCGAAAACCCCTGTTTTTCGGACCACATAGAATACATTCTAAATAACATTTCTGCCCAATCACAACTTTCTGTACCACCAGCTCCAGCAGTAATTTGAATAACAGCGCTAAAACTATCACCTTCTTCAGAAAGCATATTTTTAAACTCAATATCCTCAATAAATGTAGCCGCTTTTTCGTATTGAGATTCTATTTCTTTCGCATCTATATCACCTTCTTTGTAGAATTCAAATAAAACATGAAGATCTTCATCTAAAGAAATCGCTTTGTTATAATCATCTACCCATTTTTTTTTAAAACGAATTGATTTCATTAAGATTTCAGCTTCTTTTGGATTGTTCCAAAAACTTGGATCTGCTGTTTTTTCCTCTTCATTCGAAATTTCAATCAGTTTTTTATCGATATCTAAATATATTTTTAGTTTAGAAACTCTTTCTGATAGATTTTTTAGTTGATCTTGTGTTACCATAGTTTAAAACAAAAATAGTTGAAAAAAGTGAAAGCAAACAGGGTCTTATGAAATGATATTTAGGTTAAACTAATTTCTTTTTAGTTTAATTTAAAAATTAAATAAAATTATAGCTATTTTTATGAGCAAACACTAACTAATGAAATCAAGAAGAGACTTTGTTAAAACATCAACCATGCTTGGAGCCGGTTTAGTATTAGCACCTAGCATGTCTTTTGGAATGTCAAATTCTACAAAAGAGAAACTAAATATAGCACTAATAGGAGTGGGGCTAAGGGGAACCAATCATTTAACGAATTTATTACAAAGAACAGATATAACTATCTCAGCCATTTGTGACATAGACATCAAAAGAATTAATCTTTGTTTAGAGATTATAAAAAAAGCATCTAAACCTTCACCAAAAACTTTTGGAAAAGACTCTCTAGATTATAAAAACCTTTTAGAAGATAACTCTATAGATGCTGTTATTATATCTACACCATGGTTGTGGCACACACGTATGGCAAAAGATGCTATGTTGGCTGGAAAGTACACAGGCGTTGAGGTCTCAGCTGCTAACACCATGGAGGAATGTTGGGATTTAGTAAATATTCATGAAAAAACCGGGTCTCATTTAATGATATTAGAAAATGTTAATTACAGAAGAGATGTAATGGCTGTTCTAAATATGGTTCGTCAAAATGTATTTGGTGAATTACTTCACTTTCGTTGTGGTTATCAGCATGATCTAAGATTTGTAAAATTCAATGATGGTATTACACCCTATGGGAAAGGAGTTGAGTTTGGAGAGAAAGGAATTTCAGAATCTAAATGGAGAACCCAACATTCATTACTTCGTAACGGAGATGTGTACCCAACTCATGGCGTTGGACCAGTAGCTACAATGTGTGATATAAATAGAGGAAATAGATTTGTATCAATGACTTCTCATGCCAGTAAAGCTGTAGGTTTACATAAATATATAGTTGATAACGGTGGTAAAGATCATCCCAATGCTAAATTAAAATTTAAACAAGGAGATATTATTACTTCTACCATAGAAACTGCTAACGGAGAAACCATTATAGTTACCCATGACTGTAATTCACCTAGACCATATTCATTAGGTTTTCGTGTTCAAGGAAGCGAAGGTTTGTGGGAGGTAGATGGAAATAGAATGTACATAGAAGGTGTTTCTAAGCCTCATCGTTGGGATGAAGCCAACCCTTGGCTAGATAAATATGACCATCCGTTATGGAAGAAATATGGAGATTATGCTCAAGGTTCTGGACATGGAGGGATGGATTTTTTCGTGTTAAATGCATTTGTTGAGTCTGCAAAACAAAATATTGCACCACCCTTAGATGTATATGATGCAGCAGCTTGGAGTGCAATTACTCCGCTTTCTGAAGCTTCCATTGAAAATAATGGAGCATCACAAGACTTTCCTGATTTTACCAGAGGTTTGTGGTTAACAAGAAAACCATACGACTGGATTAAAGACACATACTAAGTATGAATCAAGTTATTAGTAAATCTCCTGGAAGGGTTTGTCTTTTTGGAGATCATCAAGATTATCTAGGATTGCCAATTATTGCATGTGCAATTAATAGATTTGTTGAAATTCATGGTATGGCAAATGATTCAGAAGAGATTCTCATAGAAATGCCAGATATGAAAACATCTAGGAGTTTTCATATTCATGATCCTTTTGATCATCTTGAAAATGGAGACCATATTGCTTCAGTAGTTCGAGTAGTAAGACGCTATGGATGTGTTTTAGATAAAGGGTATACAATCACAATAAAAGGAGATATACCAATAAACGCAGGACTTTCTAGTTCCTCAGCTGTAGTAGTAGCGTGGATTCGATTTTTGTTGGATGCTTTTGGATGTAATCAAAAAGTTACTGATGAATTAGTTGCCAAATTTGCCTACGAAGCAGAGGTTGTTGAATATAATTCCCCAGGAGGAAGGATGGATCAATATACGATAGCGATTGGCGATATTATATTTTTAGAAACGGGCGATTCAGCTAAGTTTAAAAAGATTGAAAGTTCATTATCTGAACTTGTTATTGGTGAATCTGGAATTCCAAAAAACACAATGGGTTTGCTTGGTGATTTAAAAAGCAAAGCACTGGACTCAATTAAAGCAGTTCAAGAATACGATTCGGATTTTAATTTGCATTCAGCCGTTCTTGAAGACGTAGATAAGTATTCAGATATTCTTTCTGAAGAATTACAAACATTCTTTTATTCCTCAATTAAAAATCACATGATTACTCAAAATGCATTGATTGCTTTGAATGAAGATATATTGAATTATGAAACGATTGGAGCGTTAATGAATGAGCATCATTCAGTATTAAAAAATATTTTAAAGATTACTACTCCAAAAATTGACAATATGATTGAAGCAGCTCTTGAAGCTGGAGCATATGGTGCTAAAATTGTTGGCTCTGGTGGAGGTGGAAGTATTTGTGCAATTTCATCTAAACAAAATAAACAACGAGTAATTGATAATATTTTAATAGCTGGAGCTAAAGATGCGTATGCTGTTTCTGTAACTTCAGGAAAGCAATTTATAGTATCATGACAAATCATTTAATTATATTAGCAGGAGGAGCTTCGTCAAGGATGAAAAAACCTTCTTTGTCACAACTCTCAGAAGATTTAATACATCAAGCGAATTCAAGAAGTAAAGCATTGATTTTACTAAATAATCGTCCAATGTTAGACTATGTACTATATAATGCACAGCAAGCAGGATTCCAAAATATTTATATTGTCATAGGAGAAGAGGGGGAGCTTTTTAAAACTTACTATGGAGAGGATAGATCAAGAAATCAGTTTCACAGATTGTCAATTTCATATGTTTATCAGCGCATTCCTGTAGGACGAATAAAACCCTTTGGAACTGCTGATGCCGTATGTCAATCTTTAGAGCAATATCCAGAGTTACAAGAAAATGAATTTGTAGTCTGTAATTGTGATAATTTGTATAGCGAAAAAGCGTTTAATTTGCTTCGTACTAACAAAAGTCCTAATGCATTTATAAACTACGATAGAGATGCATTAGAATATCCTCAAGAACGTATTGCAAAGTTTGCATTAACAAAAGTTGATCGATATAATTATTTACAGGATATTATAGAGAAACCTACAGCTCTTGAAGCAGAAAAATATAAAGACAAGGATGGGAAATTTCGAGTAAGTATGAATGTTTTTAAGTTTAATGGAAAAGTATTTTATCCTTTTTTACAAACCTGCGCCATTCACCCTGTAAGAAATGAAAAAGAACTGCCTTCTGCTTTGTTAGAGATGACATGTGCTTACCCAACCTCAATAGTTGGAATACCACTTTCAGAACATGTGCCTGATTTAACAGGAAAAGATGATATTCTCATAATGAATGAATATCTTGCACAACACCCTGTTAATTTACATTGGCCAAAAAACTAATTATATTATGATTTCCTTATCGAATTTTGATTTCACGATTATTTTCTCACTTTTTGCAGTTATCCTTACAATAGGTATTTATGTTGGAAAAACATCAGGAAAAAACACCAATCAGTATTTTCTCTCCGGAAGAAACATGCCATGGTGGTTATTAGGACTTTCTATGGTTGCTACTACCTTTTCTACAGATACACCTAATTTAGTTACAGACATAGTTCGTACAGATGGAGTTTCTGGAAACTGGGTTTGGTGGGCATTTTTGGTTACTGGATTATTAACTGTTTTTGTGTATGCAAAGCTTTGGCGAAAGTCAGGGGTAAATACTGATATTGAATTTTATGAACTTAGATATGGAGGAAAGCCTGCACGGTTTCTTCGTAGCTTTAGAGCTGTATATCTGGGAATCATATTTAATGTATTGGCAATGGCTGGGGTAACTTTGGCAGCAATAAAAATTGGACAAGTGATGTTAGGCTTAGATCCTGTAGCAACCGTTGTTATTGCTGGTTTTATTACAGTTGTCTTTAGTGCCATAGGAGGCTTTAAAGGTGTTGTATATACAGATTTTATATTATTCTTTGTAGCAATGGCAGGTGCTTTTGGTGCAGCTTATTATATCTTAGGACTTCCAGAGGTAGGTGGGTTGGAAAACTTAATTGCTCACGAAAATGTAAAAGATAAATTAAATATTCTTCCAAGTTTAGATGATACCGAAACATTTATTACTCTTCTTATTATACCTCTTGCAGTTCAATGGTGGAGTTCTTGGTATCCAGGTTCAGAGCCAGGTGGTGGTGGATATGTAGCACAACGGATGTTAGCAGCTAAAGATGAAAACCATGCAATAGGAGCTACATTTTTCTATAATATCATGCATTATGCGTTAAGACCTTGGCCATGGATTATAGTTGCTTTAGCATCTCTTATTCTCTATCCAGATTTAGCTAGCATACAAGAGGCTTTTCCAATGGTTACTGAGGATAAATTAGGACATGATCTTGCGTATTCGGCTATGCTAACGAAATTACCAAGTGGTTTACTCGGTCTGGTTTTAGCTTCCTTAGCTGCTGCTTATATGAGTACTATAAGTACTCACCTAAACTGGGGTGCTTCTTATGTGGTCAATGATTTCTACAAACAACAGATAAACTCAGAAGCATCTGAGAAACATTTGGTAAATATTGGTAGAATTACTACTGTTATATTAATGATTGTTAGTTCATTAATTGCTTTATCTCTAACAAATGCTTTACAACTTTTTGAAATTATTATAATGTTTGGTGCTGGAACAGGTTTAATTTTTATTTTACGATGGTTCTGGTGGAGAATTAATGCATGGACAGAAATCTCGGCGATGATTGCTTCAGGAGTTATCTCTATTTTAATAACATTTACAACTTTTGGAAATGCGCTTTTTGATGTAGGAGGTATATTTCCTGGATATATGAAATTTCCTTTTGTAGTTTTTTGTTCATCAATTATTTGGTTGGTAGTTACTTTTTTAACTGCTCCAGAAAATGACAAGGTACTATTTGCTTTTTATTCTAAAACACAACCAGGTGGGCCAGGATGGAAAAAGATACTCATGAGAGCCGATAAAGCAAAAATATCAATCATTAAAACTACCGAAAAATGGAGTGTTCCAAACGGCATATTAGCAATGATTTTAGGGTGTATTTTAATTTATTCAACAATGTTTGCTATTGGTAATTATATTTATGGAGAATACTTTATAGCTATAGTTTTAACCTTTATTGTGTTAGTTTTTTCCTTTTTATTATTGAAAATATGGAAAAAAATTAAAGGTACTGTGTTGTAATAAAAAGAGAATTTAATGAATATTTTAATTCATTATTAATTATTGTATTTTTACAATTATTCAAAAATATTACATATGAAAAAACTAATTTTAGCATTATTGTTTTTGAGTTTTTCTGCTCAAGGATTTGCTCAATTTTTTAAGGATAATAAAAATATTACTAGATACGATGGGTATTTCACATTCTATTATGATAATAGTAATGATAAAATATTCCTAGAAATCGAAAACCTAGATAAAGAATTTTTATACGTAAATGCGCTTTCTGAAGGTATAGGTTCAAATGACATTGGTCTAGATAGAGGTCAATTAGGAAATACAAGGGTCGTTAAATTTATTAAAGCTGGAAATAAATTACTTTTAATTCAACCAAATCAATATTACAGGGCGATAACTAACAATATCGAAGAAAAAAAATCTGTTGAACAAGCTTTTGCTAAATCCATACTCAAAGGTTTTGTAATTAAAGAAACTAAAAATGGTAAGTATTTGGTTGATGCAACCTCTTTCTTTATAAGAGATGCACACGGAGTCATGGGGCGTTTATCAGCAAAAAAGCAGGGTAAATATACTCTTGATAGATCTAGAAGCGCTATAAATTTAAAAAGAACAAGAGCATTCCCTAAAAATGTAGAATTTGATGTAATGGTAACGTTTAAAGGGGTACCAAAGGGATATGACATAAGAAGTGTGGTACCAACATCAACTTCGGTAACTGTTAATCAACATCATTCTTTTATTGAGTTGCCAGATAATAAGTATACACCAAGAAAGTTTGATCCTAGATCTGGTGCCAATGCAATGTCTTATTTAGATTATGCTACTCCTGTGAACGAGTCTATAAAAAAACGATTTATTTATCGCCATAGACTACAAAAGAAAAATCCAAATGCTGCTAAAAGCGAAGCTGTAGAACCTATTATTTATTATTTAGACAGAGGAACTCCAGAACCTGTTCGATCTGCACTTTTGGATGGTGCTAGATGGTGGAATCAAGCTTTTGAGTCAATTGGATTTACAAATGCATTTCAAGTAAAAATGTTACCGGAAGATGCGGATCTGTTAGATGTAAGATACAACGTGATTCAATGGGTGCATAGGTCCACAAGAGGGTGGAGTTATGGAAGTTCTGTTTCAGACCCAAGAACAGGAGAAATTATAAAAGGGCACGTAAGTTTAGGGTCTTTACGGATTCGTCAAGATTTTTTAATAGCTCAAGCGCTACAGGCTCCCTATGCTAGTGACGATACAAGCGATCAGTTTGCACTTGAAATGGCTTTAGCTAGAATTAGACAATTGTCTGCTCATGAAGTAGGTCACACAATTGGTCTTGCTCATAATTTTGCAGCAAGTACAAAAGGAAGGTCTTCAGTAATGGATTATCCTCATCCTACATTGTCAATTAAAGATGGAAAAGTAGATTTTACAGATGCCTACGATACAAAGATTGGAGACTGGGATAAAGTATCAATTGCTTATTCATACGGTGAATATTTAGGGGATGAAGATGCTAGTTTAAGTAAATTATTAGATGAAGCTTTTAAAAAAGGTGCTCGTTTTATTTCAGATCAAGATGCAAGACCCCAAGGAAGTGCACATGCTTATGCTCATTTATGGGATAATGGATCAGATGTATCTGAAGAATTAGAAAATTTATTATCTATTAGAAGAAATTCAATAGCAAATTTTTCAAAAGATAATATAAAATCTAATCAACCGTTTTCAGTTTTAGAGGATGTTTTTGTTCCATTGTACTTTTTGCATAGATATCAAACTGAGGGAGTTATCAAAATGATAGGAGGTCTAGATTATACATACGCCATAAAAGACGATGGCAATACAATTGTAAAAAGAATACCTGGTAAATTAGAACGAAAAGCTTTAGTATCTGTTATTAAGACTTTGAGCGTTGAAGAACTTGCCATACCAAAAAAAATATTAGACTTATTTCCTCCAAGAGCATTTAATTATGGAAGGACTAGAGAATCTTTTAAAAGTAAAACAGGTGTTGCCTTTGATCCATTTGGCGCAGTTGAAACTGCATCTGCAATGACTCTAGGAATACTATTGCATCCTGAGAGGGTAACAAGACTAGTTCAACATAATAGCCTTGATAGTAGTCAGCTAGGATTAGTTGAAGTTTTAGACGACCTTATTTCAAATTCATTTCAAAAATCATATGAAGACTCTTACTACCAAGAATTACAAAATATTGTGAATTACCAAGTATTGAATCATCTGTTTCATTTGTCATCTAATAAAGACATGTATTGGCAAGTAAATGCTATTGTAAATGATAAAATTGATAAAATTAGCTCACTACTAAACAATTCAAAAACACCAGGTATTCAAAAAATCTATCATAAAGATATGATTAAAATGATCTTAAATTTTAAGAAGAATCCTACTAAATTTATAAAACCAATAACTCCAAAAATTCCAGATGGTTCTCCCATTGGAAACAATTAACAAATGAAGATAGATTTAATAAGCGATACAGTTACAAGACCAACTAAAGGTATGTTGGAAGCAATGATGCGTGCAGAAGTTGGCGATGATGTTTTTAATAGTGATCCTTCAGTAAATTTATTACAAGAAAAAGCAGCCAAAATGTTTGGTATGGAAGCAGCTTTATTTTTTCCTTCTGGTACAATGGCAAATCAAACTGCCATTAAATTACATACACAGCCTGGAGATAAATTATTTTGCGATAAATGGGCACATGTCTACAATTATGAAGGTGGTGGTGCAGCATTTAATTCTGGGGTTTCTTGTAAGTTAATAGATGGACATCGAGGAATGTTTACGGCTGAGCAATTAGAAACTGCAGCAGCAGGAAGAGCAGATATTCATGTACCTTATTCAAGATTAGTTTGTATTGAAAATACAACGAATAAAGGAGGAGGAGCTTGTTGGAATTTTGAAGAATTGAAAAAAATAAAGGAAGTTTGCTTACATAATAATTTAGATTATCATTTGGATGGTGCTAGATTATTTAATGCTTTGGTTGCTAAAAACGAATCCCCAAAACAATATGGAGAATTATTTGATACCATTTCAATTTGTTTATCTAAAGGATTAGGAGCGCCTGTAGGTTCAATCTTATTAGGAACTAAAGAGCATATTGCAAAAGCATTTCGAATTAGAAAATTGTTTGGAGGCGCCATGCGTCAAGTTGGGTTTTTGGCAGCAGCAGCTATTTATGCTTTTGATAATCATATAGAGCGTTTGGCAGAAGACCACAAAAAAGCAAAACATATTGAACTGGTTTTAAATTCTTTATCCTATGTGAAAAAAGTAGAACCTGTTGAAACTAATATTATTATTTTTTATGTTGAGGATTATTTAAATGCTGATGATTTTATTTCCAGTATGTCTAAAAAAAATATTTTATTGACTCCAATGGGCGATGGTAAAATTAGAATAGTTACTCATCTAGATTTTTCTGAAGAAATGTTAGAAAAATTAGAGTATGAATTGAAAGTTTTTAAAGAATAAAAAAGCCACTATTTTACAGAGTTTTTTTAACTTATTTCATTCAATTTTGTTAATTCCTTATAATTTTTATTTAATTTCTTTAACAGAATTCCATAGAGAAGGTAGTAAAAAAGCCACAATATTAGTATCATAATAGCTATAACTACTATTTGAGCTATTATAAAAACAGACATCATATGTTTTTGATTAAAGCTTTCATTATCAATACCTGAAAGAATATTAATTCCTTCAGGTGTGTTAAAAATTAAAATGTTTAAAATAATTGAAAAAACTACTACGTTCAACAGATTATAATACACATACCATTTTACTGTTTTTCTAACCAATAAGATATTTTTCATCAATGTTTTTGTGTCGTCTACAGTAGATATTAGAGAAAAATTTCTGTAGAAAAGTATTAAAAATAACACTACAACTACATAATGGAAATAGTTGAAATTATCTATAAAGTTAATTAGATTTAATTTTTCATAAGGTTCAAGAGCCCCATTTTTATTGCCTAAATAATTTATGGCAAACCAAAAAACAAATTCAAGTAGTCCAATTATAAAAATCCACTTTACTATAGAGTTAGATTTTGATTGAGTCATTTTATAAATTTCTAAAGCAGAAATTTTATTTTTTTCTTCAGGCTGGTTCTTCCAGACTTTCTTATAATTAGCTAAATCCATATATTTTAATTTTTTATGGGTTTAATATTTTTTTAAGTTTCTCTTTCGTTCTATTCATTTTGACTCTGGCATTTACCTCTGTAATACCTAAAGTTTTAGCAATCTCTTTATAGGGTTTATCCTCCAAGTATAAAAACATTAAAGCTTTCTCAATATCATTTAAACCTCTAATTCCTTTGTATAATGCATTCAATTGAAGGTCTTTTGTGTTATCGTAGTCTACATACTCTATTTTGTAACTTACAGTACTGAAATCTTGTGTTTTTATTCTTCTTTTTGATTTTCTAAATAATGAAATGGCTGTATTCAAAGCTACTCTATACATCCATGTACTAAATTTAGCTTCTCCTCTAAATTTAGAATAGTTTTTCCATACTTGAATAGTAATTTCTTGAAACAAATCATTGTGTTCATCTTGATTTGTAGTATATATTCTACAAATTTTGTGAACAATGTTTTGATTTTTTTCAAAATCATTTAAAAATTTTATTTCTAATTCGTTTTGCAATATTTGACTAGTATATTTATATAGGTGTGTAAAGTATTTTAAAAGTTACAAAATTTTTAATTTTTTTTATAGAATTAATTAATTATATTATCTTGATTAAAATTTAAAATTTCTTTAATTTGAATAATATAAAGAAAAATTTCAGTATCAAAGATTTAGAGAATATCTCTGGTATAAAAGCTCATACTATTCGTATTTGGGAAAAAAGATATTCACTTTTATCTCCAGAACGAACAGAAACCAATATCAGACATTATTCCCATAAAAATTTACAGAAACTTCTAAATATTGTTCTTCTAAATAACAATAATTATAAAATATCTAAAATTGCTCAAATGGATGATGATCAAATTTTGATCATAGCCAGAGAATTAGCTTTTGATGAAGCCATTAATGATGAAGCAATAAACTCTTTCAAATTGTCTATGTTTCAATTTGATAAATCTCTGTTTAACAACACCTACAGTAGATTACTTCATAAAAAAACGTTTAGAGATATTTTTAAAGAAGTATTTATTCCTTTTTTAGAACATGTTGGTTTGCTCTGGCAAACAGAAACATTACTGCCAGCTCATGAACATTTTATATCAAATTTAATCACTCAAAAAATTCAAATTAACACAGAAGAATTAAGATATACTCAAGTTAATACAAATAAAATATTTGTTTTGTTTTTACCCGAAAATGAAATTCATGAATTAGGCTTACTCTATTTAAATTATGAATTAGTACTTAGAGGTTTTAAAACTATTTATCTAGGTCAAAGTTTGCCACTAGATAATTTAAGCTACTTTTTTGATATAGATGAAAATGTCTGTTTTATTACTTCAATGACAGTAAGACCCTATGATGATATTATAGAAGATTATTTTAATGAATTAGACTCTATTTTAAATGAATCTAATCACTCACTAATTGCTGTTGGTAGAAAGGCGATGGAATTTAAAAGTTATGATTTTGAATCAAAAATTTCATTGTATCCAACAATATCTGATTTGTTAAAAGAAATATAATATTAATTATTAAACACTGTCTTGTTTGACTTATAATTATATTTGTTCAACAAAAAAAACTGATGAGTAAAAATATATATATTATTGGTTCTGGATTTTCTTCACTTGCAGCTTCTTGTTATATGTCAAAGATGGGATATGATGTAACTGTTTTAGAGAAAAACAACACTATAGGCGGAAGAGCTAGACAAATAAAAAGAGAGGGTTTTATTTTTGATATAGGTCCATCTTGGTATTGGATGCCTGGAGTTTTTGAACGTTTTTTTGCTGATTTTGGAAGAAAACCATCAGATTATTACAAACTTCAAAAATTAAATCCAGCCTACAAAGTCTTTTTTGGGAAAGAAGATTCATTAACTGTTCAAGGTAATCTAAAAGACATTTATGACATGTTTGAAGAAGAGGAGCAGGGTAGTTCAAAACATTTAATGAAATTCCTTAAATCTGCAAAAGATAATTATGAAACAGCTATTGAAGATTTAGTATACAAACCTGGCGTTTCTCCATTAGAGTTGGTCACTCCTACAACAGTTTCAAGAGTTTCTCAATTTTTTTCTACAGTTAGCAAACAGGTTAGAAAGAAAATTAAAAGTCATAGACTTATTCAAATTTTAGAATTTCCAGTTTTATTTCTAGGAGCTAAACCCAATAATACTCCAGCTTTTTATAATTTTATGAATTATGCTGATTTTGGTTTAGGTACTTGGCACCCTGAAGGGGGTATGTATAGTGTAGTTGAAGGTATGAAAAAATTAGCTGAAGAATTAGGTGTTACTTTTGAAATTAACAGTGATGTTGAAAAAATAATTGTTGAAAAAGGGAAAGTAACTGGCTTATTAGTTAATGGGGAACAAATTAATACAGACTTAGTATTAAGTGGTGCGGATTACCATCATACAGAGACATTACTTGATTCTATTTATAGACAATATTCTGAATCTTATTGGGCTAAGAAAACCTTTGCACCTTCATCATTATTGTTTTATGTTGCGTTTGATAAAAAATTAAAAAATGTAAATCATCATAATCTATTTTTTGATACCGACTTTGATAAACATGCTGTAGAAATTTATGATGACCCACAATGGCCTACAGCTCCACTTTTTTATGCCAATTTTACTTCTTTAACTGACCCTAATTCTGCTCCAGAAGGTAAAGAAAATGGTTTCTTTTTAATACCTTTAGCAACAGATCTAGAAGATACTGAAGAACTGAGAAATAAGTATTTTGATAAAATTATGGATAGATTTGAAAATATTACAAAACAGGAAGTTAGAAATAGTATTATTTTTAAAGAATCTTTTTGTGTAAATGATTTTAAAAAAGAATACAATTCTTATGGAGGTAATGCTTATGGCATGGCTAATACATTATTACAAACAGCATTTTTAAGGCCTAAGTTAAAAAGTAAAAAAGTTAAAAATTTATATTTCACAGGACAACTTACTGTGCCTGGACCTGGTGTTCCCCCTTCATTAATATCAGGAAAAATTACAGCAGAATTAATACAAAAAACAAGAGTTTAATGAAGGATTTATTTGATCAAGTTAGTTTTGATACTAGTAAACTGGTAACTAAGAAATATAGTACATCATTTTCTATGGCTGTTAAAATGTTGTCACCTACCATTAGGTATGCAATTTATAATATTTATGGTTTTGTTCGTTTTGCCGATGAAATTGTTGATACTTTTCATGATTACAAAAAAGAAGAGTTGTTAGATGATTTTGAAAATCAATATTACAAGGCACTTGAAAATGGTATCAGCCTTAATCCAATTTTAAATTCTTTTCAAGCAACTGTTAAAAGATATAATATAACAGATGATTTAGTAAAGTCTTTTTTAAAAAGTATGCGGGCAGATCTTTCAAAATCTATGTATACTACAAAAGAAGAGTATGATGAATATATTTATGGATCGGCTGATGTTGTAGGTTTAATGTGTTTGAAAGTCTTTGTAGATGGTGATGAAAAAAAATACAATGAATTAAAGAGTGCAGCGATGAGACTAGGTTCTGCATTTCAAAAAGTGAATTTTTTAAGAGACCTAAAAGATGATTTTGAAATACTTAATAGATCGTATTTTCCAAACATAGATTTAACTTCTTTAGATACTGAATCTAAGCAACTCATCATTCAGGAAATCGAAGATGATTTTAATTATGCGTTTAATCATGGAATCCTTAAATTGCCTGTAGAGGCTAAATTTGGAGTCTACATGGCTTACAGGTACTTTAGAAGATTATTGAAAAAATTAAATAATGTTCCATCATCGCAAATTATTGAAACTAGGGTAAGAATATCTGATCCCATGAAAATTAATTTATTAGCAAGAAGCTATGTAAAGTATAAATTAAATATGATTTAATGATACTTTTAGCTTTAACAACTTTAATTACTTTTTTAGTCATGGAAGGCATAACTTGGTGTACTCACAAATTTGTGATGCACGGTTTTTTATGGTATTTACACGAAGATCATCATCAACCAAAGTATAAAAATTTCTTTGAAAAAAATGACCTGTTTTTTATCATTTTTGCCTTACCTAGTTCATTGTCTATATATTTTGGTTTAGAACAAAAAATCTATTTTTTAGCAGCGATTGGATTTGGGATCATGCTTTACGGTGTTGCATATTTTGTTGTTCATGATGTGTTAATTCATCAAAGGTTTAAGTGGTTTAAACACACAAAAAACTGGTACTTGTTAGGTTTAAGAAAAGCACACAAAATTCATCATAAGAAGTTAATGAAACATGATGGTGAGTGTTTTGGAATGTTATTTGTGCCTTTTAAATATTTTAGAAAACCTAAAAAAATTAGGGTTGAGTAAAAAAAAACCTAATAAAGCAA
>JADFAM010000049.1 GCA_015665265.1 Flavobacterium sp. | reverse complement strand
CAATTGTCATTGGTGCTGGAATTGCTGGTTTGTCTGTAGCAGTACGCCTTCAAAATGCAGGTTTTACAGTTGAAGTTTTTGAATCTAACGATTATCCAGGAGGTAAGTTGACAGATTTTTCAAAAAATGGGTATCGTTTTGATATGGGGCCTTCACTATTTACTATGCCTCAATTTATTGAAGAGCTGTTTTCTATTTCAAGAAAAAATAGTAAAGATTATTTTTCTTACAAGAAAAAAGAAACAACCTGTAATTATTTTTTTAAAGATGGAACTACTTTTGAAGCAAAGTCAGATGTCCATAAATTTGCTAAATCAGCAGCAAAAACTTTTAATGTAGACGAGGATCAATTACTTCTCTATTTTAGCAGAAGTAAAAAAAAATATGAGTTAACATCCACATTGTTTTTAGAAAAATCTTTACATAAATTTTCCACATATTTTACGAAAGATACAATAAAAGCAATCTTTAACATTAATAGCTTAGATATTAACTCAACCTTACATGATTACAATACCAAAAGTTTTAAAGATTCTAGGTTAGTTCAGTTATTTGATAGGTTTGCGACTTATAATGGGTCTTCTCCTTATCAAACCCCAGGCATAATGTCTATGATTCCTCATTTAGAGCAATACTATGGCACTTTTTTTCCAACTGGAGGCATGCATTCAATTACCCAAAGTATTTATCAACTAGCTCTTGATTTAGGGGTTAAATTTCATTTTAATTCTAAAGTCGACAAAATTCATATTTCCAATAAAAAAGCCATCGGTATCTCTTCAAATGAAAGAGATTTTTTCTCAGATATTGTTATATCTAATAGTGATGTTGTTCCAACATATAGATCTTTATTAAAAGGTCAAAAATCACCTGAAAAAACGTTAAGGCAACCAAGATCGAGTTCTGCTTTAATATTTTATTGGGGAATTAGAAAAGAATTTCACTCATTAGATTTACACAACATATTTTTTTCTGAGGATTATAATCAAGAATTTAAATATATTTTCAAGAAACAACAGGTATATAATGATCCTACCGTGTATGTAAATATCACCTCAAAGGAAAACAAATCTGATGCGCCTAAAGGTTGTGAAAATTGGTTTGTGATGGTAAATGTTCCAAGCAATACAGGCCAAGACTGGGACAATATCATAAATAATGTTAGGTCAAATATTCTCAAAAAATTGTCTATTTCCTTATCTGTAAACATAGAAGACCTTATTGAAACTGAAACTGTTTTAGACCCTAGGTTAATAGAATCTAAGACCAATTCATATCAAGGTGCATTATATGGTGCTTCTAGTAATAATAAGTTTGCAGCTTTTTTAAGACATCCTAATTTTAGTCAACAAATTTCAAATCTCTATTTTTGTGGTGGCAGTGTTCATCCAGGTGGAGGTATTCCATTGTGTTTATTATCTGGTAAAATTGTTTCAGATTTAATTTTAAAAAATAAATGATTTCAAAATATAAAATAGCAATATCCATTTTTATCATCTGGCTTTTTAATATTTCTGGAATCTTAGGGATTTTATCTTCTCATTCTGAATGGTTTCTAAAATTAACACCAATAAACCTCTCAATGTATGTTGTTCTTATCATTTGGAGTGTAAAAGATGTATCTAAGAAATTTTTACTTGCTTTTTTTATTCCATTTTTTATTGGTTTTACAACAGAATATTTGGGTGTCAATTATGGTTTAATTTTTGGCTCATACTCTTACGGGGATAATTTAGGTTTAAAATTTGGTGGAGTTCCGTTAATGATTTGTGTGAATTGGGCGGTGTTAACTATTATTACAGCCGATCTAAGTTCATTAATTCATAAAAACACAATTGTTCAATCTTTACTTGGTGGTTTTATAATGATGTTATTAGATATTATAATAGAGGTATCAGCTCCAAGGTTTGATTTTTGGGAGTTTGAAAATAGCATAATTCCTATTAAAAATTATATAGCTTGGTTTGTTATTGGTAGTATAGCACATTATTTATACCGACAAACTAATATAAAAACAAATAAGAAATTATCTATTCATATATTTGTTGCCATCACTATTTTCTTTTTCACCTTTTTAATTTTTTAATGCAAAATTACGACTACATTATTACTGGATCAGGAGCTTCAGGGCTAATGCTTGCTTATAGAATGGCTAAAGATTCTTTTTTTGATAATGCATCAATATTAATAATTGATAAAGAGAAAAAAACATCCAATGATAGAACATGGTGTTTTTGGGAAAATGGCGAGGGAGAATGGGATGAGCTTCTGCATAAGTCTTGGGATAAAATATTATTTGAAAGTAATATATATAAAAACACTATTCCTCTTCAATCATATGCATACAAGATGCTTAGAAGTGGTGTTTTTTATGATAAATTATGGAATTTTATAGAGACTAAAAATAACATTAGCTTTATTAAAGCTAATGTTATTAGTATTTTAGATACTGCAGAGGGTGTTTTTGTGGAGACCTCAATATGTCAATATCGCGCAGTAAAATTACTAAATAGTGTAGATTTCGATCAAAAGTATACTCGTCAAGAAGAGTATCCTGTTCTTTTACAGCACTTTACAGGATGGTTTGTAGAAACTAAAAAAAATTATTTTGATGATTCGGTTGCTACTTTTATGGATTTTACTGTCGATCAAAAAAGGAATACTAGGTTTATGTATGTTTTACCAATTTCACCCAACAAAGCATTGTTTGAATATACATTGTTCTCAAAAGAAGTATTGACTAAAGACGAATATGAGGGTGAGTTGCTAAAATATCTAGCTACTAAATCTATAACAGAATATACTATCACAGAAATAGAACAAGGTGTTATTCCTATGACCTCCTACAAATTCTGGGACCAAAATTCTAAAAACATATTGCATATAGGTACAGTTGGAGGATGGACAAAAGCTAGTACGGGATACACTTTTAAGAATACCTCTAAGAAAACTATACAACTTATAGCGTTTCTTAAAGCAGAAAATGACTTTACCCATTTCAGAAAAAAAACTAGATTTTGGTGGTATGATTTATTATTAATAGATGTTTTGTCCTCTTACAATCATCTAGGTTCTAAATTATTCTCTACATTATTTAAAAGAAATTCATTAAAAAATGTTTTTAGATTTCTTGACGAAGAGACTAGTTTTATTCAAGATTTAAGAATTATGTTGTCAATGCCGCCTTTAAGATTTATTGTAGCTTTGTTTAGAAGAGTGCTAAATTTTTAAAAAATACAACTTCATACAGCTCATCCTCAAAAAAATACAACTCAGTATTTTATTCTTTAATCAGCTCTATCATCATCGCATATTTGTATCATTCTTAACAAGTGCCGAGTTTGATTGCACTAATTTATAAAACAAATAATGATGAAAATTTTAGCAATAATTTTAACTTCTACTTTGATGATTACTGGAGGTTTTTTAGCTTCAAAACAAAAAATTACAGTGACAGTAGTTAATGCTACTAATAACAATGGAAAGGTTTCTTTCGCTTTGTTTGATGAAGTAACACATATCAAAACTCTGCTACATGCTAAATCTGAAAAAATTGTAGATGGAAGAAGTTCTGTTATTTTTGAAAACTTAGATAAAGGAGAATATTCAATTATTTGCTTTCATGATAAGAATAAAAATGACAAAATGGATTTTAACGAAAATGGAATACTAACAGAAGATTATGGTTCTTCCTGTAACATACTAACTTTTGGACCACCATCGTATCTAGGTTCAAAATTTACGTTAGCAGAAGAATATTTAACTTTAGAAGTTAAGTTTTACTAACTTTTATTTAATGTTTCAGAACTTTAACTAAATTTAACCAATAAAATATTTAATCTAACAAAATGAGAAACAATCAAATTTCTGGATTTAGAAGCTTAAAAAAAGATCTCATTACTTGCTTGCAAATGACTATAATATTTGGTGTAATTTTTAGTTTGATTTTTCAGCAATTTAACACAAAAGGTATAGTATATTCATTTTTAATAGCTGGAATGTTTTCTTTTGGGTTAGGTCTTGGTAATGGATTTATCAATTACTATTTAAACACTAAATGGGATTGGATTTCAGAAACTAAACAACGAGTTACCTCAGGTATTATAGGAACTATTTTATATACTGTACCTATAATTTTAGGAATAAATTATATTACTTGGTATGTACTTGGCAATAATGATCCTTCATTATTTTTTAAGGGAACTAATTTGTATATCCATATTTTTTACATTTTGCTTTCCTTGGGTGTTTCAACTTTTCTACATGCAAAGGATTTTATGGTCAACTGGAAGCTCGCCATGACAAATGAAAGTACAAAACAAGAGATTGTAGCTAAAACAGAAACTGCAAAATTTGAATCTTTAAAAAGTCAATTAGACCCCCATTTCTTGTTTAATAGTCTCAATGTATTAACTTCTTTGATAGGTGAAAACCCATATCAAGCAGAAAAATTTACTACAAAACTATCTAAAGTTTACAGGTATGTTTTAGAACAAAGAAATAAAGATCTTATCCCATTAATGCAAGAAATTAAATTTGCTAATACCTACATGGAATTGCTTGGAATGAGATTTGAAGATGCTGTGAAGTTTGAAATACCTACATCAGTTAGTGATGATAACCTAAAAATTGTCCCTCTCTCATTACAATTACTTTTAGAGAATGCACTAAAGCATAATGTAGTCTCATCTTCTAAACCATTAACTGTTAGAATATATGAACAAGGTAGTTATTTAATTATCGAAAATAATATCAACCCAAAAGAAGCTATAGGGAAAGGAACTAGGGTAGGACTTAGAAACATAGCTGACAGATATGGATTGATTTCAGATAAAAATGTAATCATAGAGAACGATCACAAAATATTTAAAGTAAGTATTCCTCTTTTAATTAAAACAAATAATACAATGTATTCAGAAAACTTAGAAAATAGTAAATATATACTAGCAGTTGAGCGAGTAGAAAAACTCAAAAAGTTTTACACAAGCTTAGCTTCTTTTGTCATAATAATGCCTTTTTTAATTTTTATAAATTTAAGTTTCATGCCCTATTTTCAGTGGTTTTGGTTTCCATTATTTGGATGGACTATTGGCTTAGTTTCGCAGTTACTAGAGGCTAATAATTATAATATTTTCTTGGGTAAAAATTGGGAAGAAAAAAAGATTAAAGAAATTATGAATAATTCAAAAGATAAATTGTAAAATATGGAAATTAAATATAACAAAGAGCTTCAATATTTAAATGCTCAGAAAAAAGTTAAGGAGATTAAGGGGTTTTACTCACATCTGACAGTAATGTTTTTCTTACTTCCATTTCTAGTGTTTATTAATTTGAAGTTATCGCCAGGTTATCATTGGTTTTGGTGGGCTGTACTTGGAAACGTATTGGGATTATTTTTTCATTGGTTAAAGGTGTTAGGTTTATCATCTATTGGTTTTGGAAAAGACTGGGAGCGGAAGAAAATTGAAGAATACATGAGAAAAAATAAATAAAAAATAAAAATGGAAAAAGAATATTTAAAAGAACAACAGTATTTAAATGCAAAAAAAAGAGTTAAAGAAATAAAAGGTTTTTATTCTCACTTATTGATATATGTATTAATCAATATCTTCATTAGTGGTATTATTATTTTTGGGTTAACTTACAATAACATTAGTTTATCAGAATCTTTTAAAAACTTTGGCATTTATTCTACCTGGTTATTTTGGGGGATAGGTATTTTCTTTCATTGGATAAGTGTTTTCGGTTTTAAAAACTTATTTGGAAGTGCTTGGGAAGAAAAGAAAATTAAAGAATTGATGAGGAAAGATTATGAAAGAAATAGTAAAATACTTGATAAATAAAAAATGGAGATAGATAATAGAGAACTAGATAAAAGCTATTTAAGAGCTAAAAAAAGAGTTGAAAAATTAAAAAAATATTATAGTCATGTTAGTATTTATTTATTTGTAAACATTGTGCTATCATCATACAAAGTTTATAAAGATCTTGTAAGAGGAGATTCTTTTGAGGAAGCTATTTTTGAAGGAGATAATTTTTCTCTCTGGTTTTGGTGGGGTATTGCTATCGCTTTTCACACCTACAATACTTTTTCAGAAAACCTACTTTTTATGAATAAAAGTTGGGAGGATAAAAAGATCAAAGAATACATGAACGAAAAATAATTAACAGTTATATGAATGTTATTGTTATTGAAGATGAAAAACCTGCTGCAAGAAGATTAAAACGAATGCTACAAAAACTTGATATAGAAGTTCAAGTCATGTTACATTCTGTAGAAGAGTCTTTGAACTGGTTTCAAACTAATGAAGAACCAGATTTAATATTTCTAGACATCCAACTATCTGACGGATTGTCTTTTGAAATTTTTGAGGAATTATCTATTCACAGCGCCATTATATTTACAACTGCTTACGATGAATACGCACTTAAAGCTTTTAAGTTAAACAGTATTGATTATTTGTTAAAACCTATAGATGAGGATGAATTAAAAAATGCAGTGGATAAATATCACAAACAGCTGCCTAAATCATCTAACCTTAAAGTTAATATGGATGATATTCGTAAACTCTTGATTAATCCAATAGATAGGAAATATAAGAAGAGATTTACCATTAAAATTGGACAGCATATTAAAATTATTCCAACAAATGAAATTGAATGTTTTTACAGTGAAAATAAATCAACATACATTTATTCTCAATCAAATAGAAATTATTTAATTGATAATTCATTAGAATATTGGCAAGATAAACTAGATCCAGAAAGTTTTTTTAGAGTTAGTAGAACTTTCATTATCCATGTTAGTGCAATTAAAGATATTGTAGCATATACTAATAGTAGACTAAGACTGGTGTTAAATTCCTTTTCAGAAGTAGAAATTATAGTTAGTAGAGAAAGAGTCAAGGAATTTAAAAAATGGATAGATAGATAATAGTATTTAATATCTTTTAATTTGATTCTTTTTATATCTTTACAATTATCTTAATTCTTGTAATACTATGAGTGTAAATCTATCGTTTTAATAAAAGATTCTTAAAAATAAATAATGAAAAAAAACATCTATCATATTCTAATTTTATTTGCTATTGCAATATTTTTTAGTTGTTCTAACAGTGAGAAGTTTTCTATTGAAAAAGGAAAGGTGGGTTATTTAAACTCAACCACTTTAATTAATGAGCTTCCTGATATTTTTAAAAATGATTCTATTGTATCAAATTTAAGCGAAGGAGCACTGGGAGACAACTATTTTCAAGACGATGATGAGTATTTAATTTATAGCAAGAATGGGAAACACTTGTTAACTATAGTCCCAAAAGAACAGTTAGATTCTACCTCAACAATCAAAAGCATACAAATTTTTGACGATAGATTTCAAACAACAACTGGCTTAAATATTAGAACACCTTTTTCAGATTTAAGAGCAAACAATACAATTGATAAAATAGAATCATCTTTTTATTCCGCTACTTTATTTATTGATGAATTAAATGCAACTATAGCTATAGATAAGGAAGAATTAGGGTTGAAAGCATTTAGCAATCAAAAGGTTACCATAGAACAAATTCCAGATTTAGCTAAGATGAAATCATTCATTGTTTGGTTCTACTAAGATGTCTAGCAAATATATTATTCAAAATTCTCCATACATAGTACCTACAAATGATGGAAAACTTATTGCGGAACATTTTGGTAATTTAACTGATAAAAATTCTAAAATCAGTATTGCTCATATGGTTGCTCCACCTGGATGGAGCGAGCCTTTCCAAACTCCAAATTTTGAAGAATTTACTTACATTATTAAAGGAAAAAAACAATTCATTATAGATGGCGAAATAATTACTTTAGAGGCTGGGCAATCCATCAAAATTGAAAAAAATATACGGGTTCAATATTCAAATCCTTTTGAAGAAGAATGTGAATATATTGCTATTTGTCTTCCTGCATTTTCTGTTGATTTAGTAAATAGAGAAGAGTAGGTTTATTCTTTTTTTCTAGTTAAATAAAAAGGGAAATAAATTATTAAGAAAAAAGGGATTACGATTAATTCAACTACAAAAATATATTGAGGCCATTCTCCAAAAACATCTAATAGTGTTGTTGCATCAGGTTTTCTGTTTGTATAAAAATAATTAGACCCTAGTAGGTGATTTATTAAAAACATTAAAACCATGTAAAATTGCATCCCAATAAATGATTTAAATACACTTTTTATAGTAGGTCTCATTTTGTATACAAATGTTGCATAAAACATAAATAAAACAAGTCCTGAATGAACAAACCAATATCTAAAAAAATTGAAGTTAAGGAAATTATAGTCTGAGGGTGTAATTAATGATTGAAGCGTTCCTGCTAGAATTAAAAAAAAGAAGATTTCATAATAGATATATTTTCTAGTGTAAGAAAGGACAGGAATAACCAATGCTAAAAAACTACATAAATGAAGCGGAAGGTCTTCTTGGTAATTAAAATCTGGCTTATAAATATTTAATATTGATCCAAAAATAACGGTTAAACTTATTGATGATGCAATAATATTACCTGTTAAAAATTGAATTTGTTCCGATTGTTTTTTTGCCCAAAGTATTAATATAGTGCCAACTACTATTACAATAGCACTTATTAAAATATGCTGTCCAGAGAAAGGAGCAAAATCTGCATTTTCGCCAAAGAAAAAATCATTCAATTGTAAGATATTTCTTACAAGGTATCAATTTTTTTTAATTATTCATTTTTGAGGCTAATAATGTGTTTTTCAAAAGCATAGCTATAGTCATTGGACCAACACCTCCAGGAACAGGTGTAATAAATGACGCCTTTTTTGAAACTTCATCAAAAGCGACATCACCTAATAAGCGGTAACCATTTTTTTTACTTGAATCTTCAACTCTTGTAATACCAACATCAATAATTGTTACATTGTTTTTTACCATACTAGCTGTCAAAAATTCTGGAATACCCAAAGCAGCAATAATTATATCGGCTTTTAACGTGATTTCAGTTAAATTCTGAGTTCTACTGTGAGTTATTGTAACTGTGGCATTTCCAACTTTTCTTTTTTGTGAAAGTAATATGCTCATTGGACTACCCACTATATGACTTCTGCCAATTACTACAACATGTTTTCCCGACGTTTCTACATGATATCTGTCTAGTAATTCAAGAATACCATATGGAGTAGCAGAGATAAAAGTCGGTAAATTTAACGCCATTTTACCCACATTAGTTGGATGAAAACCATCTACATCTTTGTTAGGGTCAACAGCCATTAAAATCTTTTGTTCGTCTATGTGTTTTGGTAATGGTAGTTGAACAATAAAACCATCTATTTCATTATTATTATTTAATTCTTCAATTTTAGATAATAATTCTTCTTCTGATGTATCACTCGAAAGTTCAACAAGTGTTGAATGAAAACCAACACGATTACAAGCTTTTACTTTGGCACCTACATACGTTCTACTAGCTCCGTCATTTCCTACTATTATAGCAGCTAAATGAGGTGTTTTTCTACCATCTTTTTTAAGTTGCAGAACTTCTTGTTTAATTTCATCTTTGATATCAGATGATGTTTTTTTTCCGTCTAGTATAATCATTTGTTATATTTTCAATGGTTACTGCATTCCTTTCATCATTTGCATCATTTTTTTTCCACCACCTCCTTGCATCATCTTCATCATCTTACTCATTTGATTGAATTGTTTCATTAATTGATTTACTTCTTGTACAGAAGTTCCAGAACCTTTGGCAATTCTCTTTTTTCTACTAGCATTTATAGAAGTAGGAGTAGATCTTTCTGAAGGAGTCATCGAATGAATTATTGCCTCTATACCTTTAAAAGCGTCATCATCAATATCTACATCTTTCATAGCTTTTCCAGCTCCAGGTATCATGCCAACTAGGTCTTTCATACTTCCCATTTTCTTTATTTGTTGAATTTGAGATAGGAAATCGTCAAAACCAAATTGATTTTTTGCAATCTTTTTTTGTAGTTTTCTAGCCTCTTCTTCATCATATTGTTCTTGTGCTCTTTCTACTAAAGAAATAACATCACCCATTCCCAGTATTCTATCTGCCATTCTATCAGGATAAAATACATCAATGGCATCCATTTTTTCACCTGTTCCAATAAACTTGATTGGTTTATCTACTACAGATTTTATAGATAGGGCTGCACCTCCTCGAGTATCACCGTCTAACTTGGTAAGAACAACACCATCAAAATTTAAGATATCATTAAAAGCTTTGGCAGTATTTACAGCGTCTTGACCAGTCATTGAATCAACAACAAAGAGAGTTTCTTGGGGGGTTACAGCTTTATGTATGTTGGAAATTTCTGTCATCATAGCTTCATCTACAGCTAAACGACCAGCAGTATCAATAATTACGACGTTTTTACTAGAAGCTTTGGCATGTTTAATTGCATTTAATGATATTTCAACAGGATTTTTGTTTCCTTCCTCAGCATACACTTCAACATTTATTTGTTCACCTACTACTTGTAATTGGTTGATAGCTGCAGGTCTATATACATCACAACCAACTAAAAGAACTTCTTTAGATTTTTTAGTCTTTAAGAAGTTAGCTAATTTTCCAGAAAAAGTAGTTTTTCCTGATCCTTGCAAACCAGACATTAGAATCACAGTAGGGCTTCCTGCTAAATTAACACCCACTACATCACCTCCCATTAAATCGGTTAATTCATCTTTAACCAATTTAACCATTAACTGACCTGGGTTTAAGGTTGTTAATACATCTTGGCCCAAGGCTTTTTCTTGAACTCTTTTTGTAAAACTTTTAGCAATTTTAAAATTTACATCAGCATCTAATAAAGCTCTTCGAACTTCTTTTAAGGTTTCAGCTACATTGACCTCTGTTATTTTACCGTGACCTTTAAGAGTGTGTAAGGCTTTATCTAATTTTTCACTTAAATTATTAAACATAAAATTTTGTAGATTTTAAGGAATAACAAATATAGATAATACGTCTATTTTACTAAAGAAAAAGAGAGGTTAATCTTTCAACAGTAAAGATTAATGTAATTATTAAGAATTAATTTATTTACAGGTGTTAAATCCATAATCAAAAGATGCACACCTGTTCAATAGTATTCTATATTTTTTATTAGTAACTAATGCTTTTTATTCAATTAAAAATAAGAATCAAAATAAAATTTCACTTAGCTTAAAATTTTTATTAAAATGCCTTAGAGTAGTTATCAATTATATTAATTAATAAAAAAGTAGTCTTTTTAAGTTTGGTATTCATAAATCTTATTGTACTTTTCGGTAATATTTAGATGTAAATGAAGAAAAATATCACAATTAAAGAATTATCTAAAATTTTAGAAGTTTCAATTTCTACTGTTTCGAAAGCATTAAACGATAGTTATGAAATTAGTGATAGTACTAAAGAAAGAATCAAGTCAGCTGCAAAAACTTACAATTATAAACCCAATAAATTAGCTGTAAATTTAAAATCTGGCAAAACAAACAGCATTGGAGTTGTACTTCCTAGCATAAAAAACTTTTTTATGTCTAGAGTTCTTAGGGGTATAGATAGTGTTATCGCTAAATCTAACTATAATATTATTATTAGTATTACAAATGAGTCTTTTGATAAAGAAGTTCAATCCGTTCAAACGTTATCTAATGGTTTAGTAGATGCAATTATTATAGCTGTTTCTGAAGAAACTCAGATTAAAAAAGATTTTTCACATTTAAGTAATTTAGTTGGTGATATTCCTCTTTTAATGGTAGATCGAATCGTTAACTCTATAAATTGTGATAAAGTTTTAGTAGACGATTACAATGCTATTTTTAATGCAGTTAATGAATTAATTTTTGAAGGTAAAAAAAGTATTGCTCTAGTTTCTAGTATAAACAACTTAAATGTTGGTAAATTAAGAACTAAAGGTTATTTAGCTGCTATACAAAACAAACAAAAGCCCATCGTTATAGAGGGACAAGAAGGATATATTGAAAGTGAATTATCTAAGTTGATTGAATCCAACAAAATAGATGCAATAATGGCATTAGATCAAGAGTCTTCTTTAGCAGCTTTTAGAATCGGAAAAGTCAAAAAAGTTTTAAACAATAAAGAAGTATCTATCATTGGTTATGCAAGTAGAGTAATTTCAGAGCATCTAACTCCGAAGCTAACTACAATAGACCAACATGGTAAAAAAGTAGGGATAACTTCTGCAAGATTATTACTTAAAAGACTAGATTCATCAGAGAGTGAACCTGAATCTATAATAGTAAATTCAACCGTCCAGAAAAGATTTACTACTTAGTAGATAAATCTAGTTGTTCTTTTTAATTACTCTTTTACAAATTTCAATGCAACACCGTTAATACAATGCCTTTCACCAGTGGTGTTTTTTGGGCCATCGTTAAACGAATGACCTAAATGACCTCCACATGTTGCACATTTTAATTCTGTTCTAGCATAGCCTATCTTATAATCCACATCTAATTCTACATTATTTGAAATTGCTCTATCAAATGAGGGCCACCCTGTGCCTGAATCAAATTTATAGTTAGAATCGTATAAAGGAGTATTACAAGCAGCACAAACATATAAACCATTCTCTTTATTGTTATTTAAAGGGCTTGTGAATGATCTTTCAGTTCCAGCTTCTCTCAAAACATAATATTGCATACTCGTAAGTTGTTTTTTCCATTCAACTTCGGTTTTCATAATAGTATATATTTTATCTCCCTTTTTTTTATTTTTCTGTGCACTTCCAGTGCAACTGATTAAAAAAATTAGATACAAAAATGGAATTAAACTTTTCATGAATGTTTTTTTATAAATTCTATACTCTTATTTACTATTTCTTTATTTCTTAAAATCTTAGTGTGTCCAAGTCCATTTGTAATTAATAATGAACCTTTACTTAAACTTTGTCGAATTCTATATCCACAACTTACAGGAACATCTCCATCCAAATAGTCATGAACAATCATAACTGGTATATGAATATTTTTAGCAACGATACTGCTTGAATAATCATCGATATTCATTTTCCATTTTTTTTCTAATTCAGATTGAATTTTTTTTGCAGTTTTATCTTTCAGATATAAATTTTTTGCAAAATTTGAAATAATATCAGATATTTTATCTCCTGAGCCGATAGCTATGAATGTTTTTATTTTTAAAAAATCAGAGGCTGCATTGTATAGACTGGTAGCTCCAAAAGAATGTCCTATAGCAGCTTCAAAAGGTCCAAAAGTGCTATTAATTTTTTTTATGGTTTCTAAAAACTCAGGCATCATGGTAGTAGTACCTGATGAGTTTCCATGAGCTGGACCATCAAAAGAAATAACCATATAACCATTTTCTAGTAATTTGTCAGCAAAAGCATATAATTGAGTGCTTCTACCTGACCAACCATGAACTAACATCACTTTCTTTTTTGAATATCCATAAGATATAATTTCAATTTCCTTGTTAATTTCATCCACAATTAATCGCTTAATTTGTGCACTTTTTAGCATGTAATGTTCGCGTTTTGGTAATGGAAAACTTACTGGGGTAGTAAATAACTTAATAGCAAAAAAAGAAGCCAGTTTAACAGAGAAAAATTCTAAAAATTTCGCAAAATATCCTATATAACTTGGAATAGTTAGACTAGGTTTTAAAGGTTTATTATTTTTTAAAAGTTTCAATTTTATGTTTTTCGTTTTTATTATCTATTTATTATGTAGGATGTTTTTTACGGTAATCAAAAGTAATAAATACTAGTTAGATTAATTAATACAGAATTCCTTTGCTGTACTAATTTTTAAAATTTAAGAAGAGTTAGATTCAAAATTTTAGGTTTGTCAAAATTAAGTATATTGCAGGAAAGTAGTTATTTAGCTTATCTCTTCTAGAATATGACTACAACTAACAATTTGAAATTTTTTAATATGTTAAAAAAAGGAGACCAAAAGCTTATAAATGCTTGGGCGTTTTATGATTGGGCAAATTCAGTATATTCACTAGTCATTAGTACAGCAGTTTTTCCATTATATTATTCTGCTATTGCAAAAGGTAAAGTAGTTTCTTTTCTCTGGATGGAATGGGATCACCCAGATAGCTTATATAGTTATGCTCTTTCATTTTCCTTCTTAGTAGTAGCCTTTATCTCTCCAATTTTGTCTGGTATTGCAGATTATACAGGTAGCAAGAAAAAGTTTATGAAATTCTTCTGTTGGTTAGGAGCTTTGTCTGTAATGAGTTTATACTTTTTTGAAGGCGTAGATACTGTTTGGATTGGTATTTTGTTTACCATTTTAGCGAGTATTGGTTTTTGGGCTAGTTTGGTTTTTTATAATGCCTATTTGCCAGAAGTAGCTCATCCAGAGCAACAAGATAGAGCTAGTGCTAAAGGTTTTATGTATGGCTATTTTGGTTCTGTTCTTTTACTTATTTTAAATTTATTAATGATTCAAAAGCCAGATTGGTTTGGAATATCCACAGGAATGGCCTCTAGAATTTCCTTTGTACTTGTTGGACTTTGGTGGATTGGTTTTGCCCAAATCACTTTTAGACGTTTACCAAATGATATTTTTCATAAAAAACCAGAAAAAGATTATATATGGAAAGGTTTTAGAGAGTTGAAAATTGTTTCTAAACAACTAATTAATTATCCAACTTTAAAAAGATTTTTAATCTCATTCTTTTTTTTAAGTATTGGAGTACAAACAATTATTCTAATGGCTGCAATATTTGGTTCTAGTGAATTAGGTTTGCCAGCAATGAATCTTATAGTTACCATATTATTAGTTCAAGTAGTTGCCATAGTTGGCGCATTTGTGTTTTCTAGACTGTCTGAAAAATTGGGTAATATTAGAGCTTTGAAAATAGCAATTACAATATGGATGTTAGTTTGTTTTACCGCTTTTTTATTAGATAAAAACCAAGTAAATGTAGCCTATTATTTTTATGGATTAGGAGGTTTGTTAGGTTTTGTTCAGGGAGCAATTCAGTCGTTAACTCGATCTACTTATTCTAAATTATTACCAGAAACAGAAGATCATGCAACTTATTTTAGTTTTTATGATGTTACTGAAAAAATTGCTATTGTTTTAGGAACTTTCGTTTATGGATTATTATATGCATTAACAGACTCAATGCAATGGAGTGTATTGTGTTTGGCTATTTTCTTTGTCATATCATTTATAGTTTTAAATACGATGAAGCAAACAAAATTTGTAAAATAAATACTTCTTTACCAGTTATAAAAAAAGGACTGTCTATCTAGACAGTCCTTTTTAATTTTATTGAACAGTTACCGAAAAAGTAGCTTCAATATCTGCTTCTCCACCAGCGTTTGTTATATCACCAGAACTAACTCCTGGTTCAGTTTTCTCTGGCTCATGAATTAAGGTGATGGTTATATTTCCAGCACCTCCGTCTGATGTAGTTAATGTAAATTGGATCCCTAATGGATTTCCATCAGAATCTTGATCAGAATAAGCAAATGTTGCAATGCTATTTGTTGGTGTGAAAAAGAATTGATGCTCAAGAGCTTCTTCAAGAACTTCTTCAGTAATATCCTCTGCAGGAGATTCTGTTTCATTTAAAACTTCCATCACACCATTATATACTGTATTGGTGGCTAAACTTCCGCTTACAGTTACGACAGGTGCATCTGGTCCGTCACCATCTAAATCTTTAGTTTTTAAGATTATAGTTCCTCCACCGCCTACTGGAGTTAAAGTAGCAGTCATAGTAGTAATAACTTCTTCTTCATTAACTGGCTCTGGATCATCATTATCACATGATGTAAATAGTATTGATGCAATAAATAATATGCTTAATAATTTAATTGTTTTCATTGTTTTCATTTTAATTAATAATTGAATTTTAGTTGAATTATAAAATTTCTTCCGATTTCATCAGCAAAATATCGTAATCGGTTTAAATTTTCTCTGTAGGGTGTATTTAATAAATTATTAATTGTAAAAGCTAAATTTACTTTCATATCCTTTAAAATTTTAAGATCAAAACTTCCTCTAAAATTTAAAATATGGTAGGCGGGGGGCGGTGTACTAATGTCTACTAATACATATGAATTAGTTCTTGGAATAAAAGCTTCAAAATTATTATTAGGATATTCATTTTGTCTTAATATCAATTCGCTTTCAATCTCTGCGTTAAAGTTAGACCATGATTTATTTGAATACCTTATAATGTTTAAAGTCTTAAATGAAGGAATGTCTATTAATGCCCTGTCTGAGCTAAGATCTTTTCCTTTAATAAAAGACGACTTATTATTGTATTCAAATTGTTTGGTGATATTGTAATTAAGGTTTAAATCAACTCCAAAAAGTGATGCATTAATTTGTTTATAATCCCAGACAGGAAATGCACCTCTATTTGTTGTTTCTACCCCAGATGGTTCAATGTAAATGAAGTTATTTATATAATTAAAAAAACCATCTACATGAATTTCTAGATTACTATTCTCGTAATTATAAGTTCCAGATATTCTGTGAGATGTTTCTTTTTTTAATCGTAAATCTCCCAATTCAATTCTAGCGGCAGAATGATGTAATCCGTCACTAAATAATTCTGAAACATTTGGAGCTCTATTTGATAAACCGTAATTAAAAACCATAGAATTTTTATCATCTAACTCAAAAAATACACCAGAAGAGGCAGAGAGATTGTGAAAATCAAAAATTGGATTAACCAGTAATTGAGTCCCAAAATCTTGTATTATTATTTCTTGAAAATCAATATTATAATCTCTTTCTTCCCATCGTGAGGTCTGATAAAATTTTTTCGCATTAATTCTATTGAAATCATATCTTACTCCTATGTCTAATAATATTTTGTCAGTAGGTTTAAAATTTGATATCAGATGAAAACCTAGATCAAATTTTTTGTAATCAGGAATTAAACGTCTAACGCCAGTGTCTGGATTTGCAAAATGGTCCTGGTATCTCGCTAAAACTCCTAACTTAAAATTAGTAGCTGTTTTAGAATCTAATTGTAAAGTTGATTTAAGTGTATGACTTTGAAGTTTTAAATCTATAGCCGCTACATTTCTGTCATCACCTCTTCTAATATCAAACTCAAATCTATGATTGTTTTGATAATCGTATTGAATATCTAGTTTACCTAATTCTTTAAACCTCTTAAAATACTTTCCTTTAAAAATTTGGTGAGTAACCTCCTGTCTCGGTGCACTAATATCATAACTAAAGGGATCGATTATTCTAGGTTGATTAGAATTTATACCATCAACTAAATCCTCAACATTTCCTATATGTGAAGATCTTAAAATACCAATTTTATTTTTTAAGTAACTATAATAAAATTCATATCCTTGTTCAAATTCCTTTCTTCCTGTAAATAATGAAAAAGCTCTAGATTCACTACCTGTATTGGTTAATATGTAATCAGGAGAATTAAAATCTCCAAATTTTTTGTACGATGTTTGACCACTAACATACCAACCATTATTAGATGTTTTTGTAAAAGTAGAGTTAAAACCATATCCTTTAGAATTGCTTTGACCGTTAATAATGGTTTTTCCAAAAAGTGAATCTTTAGCAAAAATTCTAATAGGATTTGCTATTATTACTCCTCCAATAGCG
Organism: Flavobacterium sp.; assembly: GCA_015665265.1. Classification (GTDB taxonomy): domain Bacteria; phylum Bacteroidota; class Bacteroidia; order Flavobacteriales; family Flavobacteriaceae; genus Polaribacter. The sequence goes on along the minus strand of JADFAM010000049.1, from coordinate 28,201 downwards.
TCACCGCCATATTCTAGGGCATTAGCTCCTTTAATTAAACTCACACTCCCTGCTGAGTTAATATCTATGTTTGGAGCGTGTTCTATTCCCCATTCTTGATCCTGCAACCTAACATTATTAGTCATAATTAATACTCTGCTGCCATGTAACCCATTAATAACTGGTTTTACAATAGAATTACCTGTATTTATTGATGATACACCAGGAATCTCTTTAATAACATCACCTAAACTTAAAGAACTAAATTTTTCAAGAGTTTCATTTTTAATAAATGATTCTTGAACAGTTTTAATTTTTTTATTAGCTTTTGTGGTAATATTTACCTCAGTTAACTCCTCAACATGATGTTCTAATTGAATATCTGTAAAAGACTTGATACTTAAGTTTACAGAAACAAGTTTTGATTCACAAGAAACGTGTGATACAATTGCCTTAATTTTAGAAGTACAGATATTTTTGATAATAAAACTTCCTTTACTATCTGATATCCCATATAATTCAGAGCCTTTTACTTTAATGTAGGCTCCTGAGATAGGTGTTCCATCATGAAAATCTGTGATTATACCTCTAAATATTAGATCGCAATTTTGGCTTATTATTGTGTTACAAATGAATAACAATAAATAAGACAAAAAATATTTTTTTGACATTACTTTTAATTTTTAACTTTAATAAGGTATTATAAAAAGTTAAAATGAGGTGGGCCTCTTAATGAAAAAGATAATTGCTGATGATTTAAAAGAAATTGATAATTTTTATTGTTATTTATAGTAGTCTCATTACTTGAGAATAATAAAAATTCTTTAGGAAGAAGAGCATTTGACTTAGCTTGTAGGTGGCATAATTCACATTTAAGATCTTTTTGGTGAAAATGATTTTCAACCTCAGAAGTGCAAAAAATTTTCTCATGAACTTCAAATGAATGAACCAATTGAATACTAGCAGGTAAAAATAACAGGATTGCCAGCAATGAAATACTATGTCTTCTAATCTTTTTTATGATTTCTTAGTTTTTCTAATTTTCATATTAAGCGCCTCTACTACTAGTGAAAATGTGATTGCAAAATACAAATAACCTTTTGGAATAGCACCAACCGATTTGTTAAAAATCTTTAAATGAGACAAATGAGCTCCTTCTGCAATTAACATAAATCCTATTAAAATTAAAAAAGAGAGTGCTAACATTTGAATAGTTGGATTATTATTTACAAAATTACTAACTGAATTTGCAAAAATCATCATAATTATCATAGATATAATGACTGCTAAAATCATAATAGTAAGTGCACCATCAATTCCGTTTGTCATTCCTACTGCAGTTAAAATAGAATCAAAAGAGAAAACAATATCTATTAAAATTATTTGAACAATAATTTTAGAGAAAGTATTTGTTTTTGGATTTTTATTAGAGTTGGTATTAGTAGTTTTTTCCATCTTGTGATGAATCTCACTAGTACTCTTGTATAATAAAAATAATCCACCCAGCACAAGAATGATACTTTGACCAGTTATTCCAGTCTCTAACCAAGAATTGTTAATTATTATAAATGGATCTTTTAATGCGATCAAGTAAGAAACGCTAAATAGCAGTAAAATACGAGTAATCATTGCTAATGACAAGCCCAATATTGTTGCTTTCTTTTGTTGTTCTTTAGGCAGCTTGTTGGCAGATATTGATATAAAAATTATATTATCAATACCTAAAATAATTTCTAAAAAAGTTAATGTAAGTAATGCCACCCATGCATCTATGTTTAAAAAAAGCTCCATTTTTTATTTTACTTTAAAGAAAGAACCTTTTTGTTTAAACTCTGAAAATCCTACTTTGGCAGTAAAGTCATATGAATTTTCAGTTATCTTATTAATCTGCACAAAAATAGGATCTTTATCTAAGTCAGTTTTAGGTGACTTCATTTTTAATGTGTAAAAAAAATTATTTTTCCATTTTATGAATAGCGTATCAATAATTGTACTTTCTTTTTTAAAAACACCTGAGTCAGTTGATATTTCTGTAAATTTTGTGTATTCCTCAATTTGAAGACTATCTATTCTTGTTACTACGGTTTTACTATATCCTTTGCCAGCAGGGATTTCAAAGACACCTGTTTTAAACCTAGAAGCGTCATTGTCTTTATTGGATGAACAGGATAGTAAAAACAATAGCCCGCATAAAAATAAAACACTTGTAAAGACCTTATAATGCTGATTTTTTCTCATTAGATTCCAGTATAATTTGATGGGGTAATCCTTTTTAATTCTAATTTTATTTCATCGGTAACCTTTAATTCCTCTATAAAATTTGCAATAGAACCCTGATTAATTTTCTCGTTGGTTCTAGTAAGTCCTTTTAGTGCTTCATATGGATTTGGGTAGCCTTCTCTTCTTAAAATAGTTTGAATTGCCTCCGCAACAACTGCCCAATTATTATCTAAATCTTCTTTAAATTTATTTTCATTCAGTAATAGTTTATTTAATCCCTTTAGAGTTGAGGCAAAAGCTATTAATGTATGACCAAATGGTACTCCTACATTTCTTAAAACAGTACTGTCAGTTAAATCTCGTTGCATTCTAGATACAGGTAGCTTTCTAGAAAGATGTTCAAAAATTGCATTTGCTATTCCTAAATTTCCCTCAGAATTTTCAAAATCAATAGGATTTACTTTGTGTGGCATAGCAGATGATCCAATTTCTCCTTTTTTTATCTTTTGTTTAAAATAATCCATGGCTACATAAGTCCAGATGTCTCTATCTAAATCAATTAATATAGTATTGATTCGTTTTAATACATCAAATAAAGAGGCCATATGGTCATAATGTTCAATTTGTGTTGTGGGAAAAGAATGATGTAATCCTAGATTATTAACAACAAAGTTTGATCCAAATTCTTTCCAGTTTATGTTTTGGTACGCTACTTTATGTGCATTAAAATTACCAGTTGCTCCTCCAAATTTAGCTGCGTTTGGAACTTTGATCAAAAAAGACAATTGCTCTTTAATTCTTTCTGTAAAAACTTCAATTTCCTTTCCTAAACGAGTTGGCGATGCCGGTTGCCCATGAGTTCTAGCTAACATTGACACGTCTGCCCATTCAATAGAAAGTTCATTCAATTTATCTAAAACATTAGACAACTCTACTCTATAAACATTGTTTAAAGCATCTTTTATTGATAGCGGAACAGCAGTATTATTAATGTCTTGTGACGTTAACCCAAAATGTATAAATTCTTTGTATTCCTCTAATCCTAGTAAATCAAACTTTTCTTTAATAAAATATTCTACAGCCTTTACATCATGGTTAGTTACTTTTTCAATATCTTTTATTTTTTGAGCGTCCTCTGATGTGAAATCCTCGTATACTTTTTTTAATTCTATGTAGAGAGATGAATTAAATCCAGATAATTGTGGAAGTGGAATTTCACAAAGAGATATGAAATATTCAATTTCTACTAAAACTCTGTATTTTATAAGTGCCTCTTCAGAAAAGTATTCTGCTAATTTAGAAACTTTATTACGGTATCTTCCGTCTATTGGAGAAATGGCATTTAGTTGTGTGATATTCATTTTTTAAAAAAATTTCTTAAGAAACAAAAATACTCAATTAGTTAGATTATCTAATTCCTTTTTTAATGTTTTTATTTCATTTAACTATATTTACTATATGAAAAATGAAATCCCTACAACAATAATAAGAACTGTTTTTTGTCTTCTTTTTTTTCTCTTTTTTTTTGTAACCATAGCCACTAAAGCTCAAAAAATTAATCAGTTTACTAAAGATAATAAAAGAACAGGCATTTGGAAAAAATACTACACTAATAAACGTATACGTTATGAAGGAACTTTTATTGATGGTAGAGAGGTGGGTGTTTTTAAATATTATGATATTACTACATCGAAACATCCTACAATCATAAAAGAGTTCTCAAAAAAAACAGATTCAGCTAAAGTTAGCTACTTCAATCTAGATGGTAAGCTTAGAACAAAAGGTGTTATGATTGGAAAAAAAAGAGTAGGGAAGTGGATTTATTTTTTTCCAAACCAAAAACTTTTTTCTGAAGAATATTATGTTGATGGAAAATTGGAGGGTAAATTAATTAACTATTACAACAATGGTAAAGTTTTAGAAATTACTGAATATAGTAAAGGAATGAAAAACGGATTTTCAAAAAAATTTTCAGATCAGGGTGTTTTAATAGAAGAAGTTAATTATTCAAATGATATTTTGAATGGTAAAGGGAATTATTATGAGCTAAATGGAGATTTGAAAGAAGAGGGTGTTTACATTAAAGGAAAAAGAGTGGGGGTGTGGGAATTTTACATAGGTGGTAAAAAAGTTACTAAAAAAGATAAAAAAGAAGAAAATAATTTTAAAAGAAACAATCAAAATTAACTATAAGTAAGCAGTTTTTATATAAGATTTATAGTAATAGTTATGCAATAATAACCAATGGTAGCTATTTTACTTCGCTAGCATTTTTGTAAATTTGCCGAACAATTTGTACAAAACTAATGAAACGAGTTATAGTTGGTCTTTCTGGAGGGGTAGATAGTAGTGTTGCTGCTTATTTATTAAAAGAACAAGGGTATGATGTTATTGGACTTTTTATGAAAAACTGGCATGATGATTCTGTTACAATCTCAAATGAATGTCCTTGGCTAGAAGATAGCAATGATGCTTTAATTGTTGCCGAAAAATTAGGAATTCCTTTTCAAGTAGTGGATTTAAGTGAACAATACAAAGAACGTATTGTTGATTATATGTTTGATGAATACGAAAAAGGGAGAACTCCAAATCCTGATATTTTATGCAATAGAGAAATAAAATTTGACGTTTTTATGGACATTGCTTTAGATTTAGGAGCAGATTTTGTTGCTACGGGTCACTATTGTAGAAAAGAAGAAGAAATTATCGATGGAAAATCGATATATAAACTATTGGCAGGAAAAGATATTAATAAAGATCAATCTTATTTTTTGTGTCAATTATCACAATATCAGTTATCTAAAGCGATTTTTCCTATTGGAGAATTAACAAAACCTGCAGTAAGAGAAATAGCCAAAAAAGCAGATTTAATTACAGCGGAGAAAAAAGATTCACAAGGTTTATGTTTTATAGGTAAAGTTCGTTTACCTGAATTTTTACAACAAAAACTTCAGTCTAAAGAGGGTGAAATTGTACAAGTTCCAAATTCAGCAGATCTATATCGAAGAGAACAACCCAATTTTAATTCAAAAGAAGAAGAGTTAGGTTTTTTTGCAACTAAATTCCAATATAACAAACAAGATGGGAAAGTTGTTGGAAAACACTTAGGGGCTCATTATTTTACGAAAGGACAGCGGAAAGGTCTAGCAGTTGGAGGAACCAAAGAACCATTATTTGTTATAGAAACTGATGTGCGTGAGAATGTGATTTATGCAGGGGAAGGAAAAAACCACAAAGGATTGTATCGAAGTGTTTTATTTGTTTCTAATCAAGAAGAACACTGGATTCGAGAAGATCTCAAGCTAAAAAATCAAGAATCTTTAGATGTTGAGGCTAGAATTCGATATCGTCAACCCTTAGAGAAAGCTATCTTATATAAAGTAGAGAACGGGATATTTGTAGAATTTCAAAATCCTCAATCTGCGATTCAAGAAGGCCAATTTGTGGCCTGGTATCAAAATGAAGAATTATTAGGGTCTGGAGTTATCTCCTAAATTTAAATAATGAATCAAATAACACAGCTTTTTAATATTAAATACCCAATTATTCAAGGAGGTATGGTTTGGGTGAGTGGTTGGAAACTAGCTTCAGCTGTTTCTAATGCTGGAGGCTTAGGTTTAATTGGTGCTGGATCGATGTATCCAGATGTGCTTAGAGAACATATTCAAAAATGTAAAAAAGCCACTGATAAACCTTTTGGTGTAAATGTTCCCATGTTATATCCCCAAGTAGACGAATTGATGGATATTATTGTTGAAGAGGATGTGAAAATAGTATTCACTTCTGCAGGGAATCCAAAAACTTGGACCTCTTTTTTAAAAGAAAAAGGAATTACTGTTGTTCATGTAGTTAGTTCTGTGAAATTTGCATTAAAAGCTGAATCTGCAGGAGTAGATGCCATTGTATGTGAAGGATTTGAAGCAGGAGGTCATAACGGACGTGAAGAAACTACCACATTTACTCTAATTCCAATGGTGAAAGAAAGTATTTCTATACCTGTAATTGCAGCAGGTGGGATTGGAAACGGTCGTGGAATGTTAGCTGCTATAGTGTTAGGAGCAGATGGGGTTCAAATAGGTAGTAGATTTGCAGCTTCAAAAGAATCTTCTGCTCATGAAAATTTTAAGCAGAAAATTATTGATGTCAAAGATGGTGATACTCATCTTACTCTAAAAGAATTAGCACCAGTTCGCTTAATAAAAAATAAATTTTATCAAGAAATTCAGGAGTTGTATAAAGAGAATCCAACCAAAGAAGAACTTATTGGTTTATTGGGAAGAGCTAGGGCCAAAAAAGGGATTTTTGAGGGTGATTTAGACAATGGAGAATTAGAAATTGGTCAAATAGCTGGTATTATAAATAATATTAGCTCAGCTAAAGATATTTTAGAAGAAATCGTTACAGATTTTGAAACCTCAAAAAAAAACATTTTTAAAATACTAACTCAATAAGTGATTTTTTCAATTCTTTGTGAATAGGATAGATGACATAATTTTATTATAATTTATTATATATACTTGGATTTTTCTGATTTCTAGATCTTTAAGTAATCAAATTTTTGATTGTTTACTAAGAGATATATTTAATAATCAACAAGTTATCAGGAACATATACATTTATAAAAGAAATTTATAAATGTAGTATTATATAAAAATTTTAATGTATTTTTGCGGCTTTATAAACGACGTTGTCTATAAACAAACAGATAACAAAACAATTTAATATTATGAGTAAAGGTACCGTAAAATTTTTCAACGAATCTAAAGGATTTGGATTTATCGTAGAAGAAGGAAACAACAGTGAACATTTTGTACATGTATCAGGTTTGATCGATGAAATTCGTGAAAATGATGAAGTAGAGTTTGAGTTACAAGAAGGAAGAAAAGGATTAAACGCAGTAAACGTAAGAGTAATCTAATATATACTACAAGTTAATTTTTAAAGAAAAGCCTATCATTTAGATAGGCTTTTTTTTATGATATTAATTTGAGTTAGGAATTTTAATCTTGTATAATTTCCTACTTTTATTATTTAATTTATTTTCTCTTAGCCAAGCGTTATTTAGCTTTAGTTCTTTATAATTTGTTTTAAATTTTTTAGCAAAAGAGGCAATGTTTGTAATTACTGTATCTACTTTGACTGTTTTTATATCTGGTAAATTATATAAATCGTCTTCTTCAAACTCAAAACCATATTTTCTTGGATTAGATAAAACTTCTTTCAATGCAACTATCCTAAATACATATCTCGAAGTCTCACTATTAAGTAATAAGTCATAATAATTAGTTACTTGTTGTTTCTTTAAATTCCTAGCTATACGAGCATTCCCTGCATTATAGGATGCAGCTGCTAACGTCCAAGTTCCAAAACGTTTCTTGGATTTTTTCAAATATTCTGCAGCTACTTTTGTTGCCTTTTCTAAATTGTATCGTTCATCTACATTTTGATTAACTTCAAGACCATATTCTTTTGCGGATGATTTTAAAAAATGCCAAAAACCAGCTGCTCCTGCAGGAGATGAATTATTTTCTAAACCACTCTCTGCTACGGCTAAATATTTAAAATCATCAGGTATTCCATATTTTTTCAACAATGGCTCTATTAAAGGAAAATATTTATGAGCTCTTTTTATTAATAACAATCCGTTAGATTGCCAATAAGTATTTACTAATAGTTCTCTATCCATCCGTTCTTTTATATCATTTAGTTCTGTAGGAACTTTTTCTCCAGCAAACGATAAGCTATTTGGAATTTTTAAAGCTTTGATATTATAAGTAGAAGAGGTGTTTTTTTCTAAGGTTTTGTCAGAAAGATTACCAGCATTAAAAAATATAATTGAAAGTATAAATATGAGTATTAATAATAATGGTCGAGTTGTTTTTTTCATAGTGATCTCCTTAAAATTAATAAAAAATTAAATTTAAGAAAATACACACAAAACTTCAAGTTAAATTCTTGTAAATTATGGTAGAAATTTCATTAGCTTTCAATAAAATCATCACATGAGAACCATTATTAATTTCAGTAAAATTATGAATATGCTTCGAAGGAAAAACATGATCATTGTTTCCATGAATGTGTAAAATATTTTCAGGAATTTTATCTTGTTGCCAATGGAGTATTGTGTAAATGGCCCATTTTAAGTATAAAGCATCATTAACCGACAAATACAAGGTATATAAATCAGCTCTTTTCTTGAGAAAATCTCCTAAGAAATATTTTTTATACTTATCAAAATTTTCAATGATTTTAGTGGGAAAAAACTTATATGCTTTGGTTTTTTGTAACAGTTTTAATCTGTTTGGAAATTCATGATGACTTTTAATACTTGATACCAAAATTATTTTCTTAACAGTAATAATTTTCGCAATTTCTTGCACTAAAACACCCCCAAATGACACTCCTAATAAAACAGGGTTTTGATGTTTAATTTCATTAGCCATTCTTTGTGCATAATCCTGGATTGACTCATCTTCTGATATAGGTATTTTCCACTCTAAAAGATGTATCTCAAATTGATCCTTTGGAAGTGAAATATGTTCAAATATCTTGGAGTTAGCACCCAAGCCGGGCATAAAATAGATTTGTATCTTCTTCATAAACTAAACGTTATGTTGCAGATGACGAGATCAACTCGCTTATAAAATCAAACCGTACTAAACCATCCTCATCAATTTTAGTCAGTGAAATTTGTTGTAATGTGTTCACTAAGTCAGGATTCCATGGTGTTTTTACTTTTACATAATTTTCAGTAAAGCCATGAATATATCCTTCTTTATTTTCACTTTCAAATAAAACTGTTGAAGAATTCCCTATCTGACTTTCATAGAAAGCTCTGCGTTTTTTTACAGACAAACCCCGTAACATTTTACTACGTTTTGCCCTCACTTTTTTAGGAACAATTCCTTCCATTAAAACAGCTTCTGTATTTGGTCTTTCAGAATAGGTAAAAACGTGTAAATAGGAGATGTTTAAATCATTTAAGTAGTTGTAAGTCTCTAAAAAATGCTCATCAGTTTCACCAGGAAAACCAACAATTACATCAACACCAATACATGCGTTTGGCATTATTTGTTTAATTCTATGAACTCTATTGGTATAAGTATCTCTTAAATATCGACGTTTCATTAATTTTAATAAATCGTCGCTTCCACTTTGTAAAGGAATATGAAAATGAGGGACAAAAGTTTTGGAATCTGCTACAAAATCAATGGTTTCATCTTTTAATAAATTTGGTTCAATTGATGAAATTCTTAAACGATGAATTCCTTCAACCTTGTCCAACTCTTTTACTAATTCTAAAAAAGTATGTTCATGTCTTTTATTTCCAAATTCGCCTTTTCCATAATCTCCTATATTTACTCCGGTTAGAACAATTTCTTTGATACCTTTTTTAGAAATTTCTAGAGCATTAGTCAATACATTTTCTAAGGTATCACTTCTAGAAATTCCTCTAGCCAAAGGAATTGTACAATAGGTACATTTATAATCACAACCATCTTGTACTTTTAAAAAAGCTCGAGTTCTATCACCAATAGAGTAAGATCCCACATAAAAATCGGCATCAGAAATTTCACAAGAATGAACTTCACCATGTTGGTTTTTGGTCAGGTCGTTGATGTAACTTGTTACATTAAATTTTTCAGTAGCTCCTAAAACTAAATCAACACCATCAATAGCAGCAAGTTCTTCAGGTTTTAACTGTGCATAACAACCAACAGCAATAAGAAACGCCTCTTCATTTTTCTTTAAGGCATTTTTAACGATTGAATTAAATCGTTTATCTGCATTATCTGTAACTGAACAAGTATTAATTACATATACGTCTGCCTTTTCGTTGAAATCTACACGATTAAAGCCTTCGTTTACAAAACTACGAGCTATTGTAGATGTTTCTGAAAAGTTTAGCTTACATCCTAAGGTATAAAATGCTACTTTTTTATCTGCATTCATTCTTGTACATTTATAGGCGCACAAAGTTACAATAATTCTGAAAAGATACATGAAGAGTCAAATCATTTTTGAAACGGAAATATTGCTTGTTAGGAGGCTAAAAATGAGTGATATAAAACCATATCATGAGATGCAAAGCAATCCAAAAGTGATGCAATATGTTATTGGAGAAGTTCAATCTGAAAAAGAACATTTAATTGAATTAGATCGGTTAATTAGCTTTTATAATAAAGAAGGAAATGATTTTTGGATTTATGCCATAGATAGAAAATTAGATAATGAGTTTGTTGGAACTTTAGCATTTATAAAAGATGATAATGGAGATGATGAAATCGGATATCGATTTTTAGAAAAATATTGGGGTTTAGGGTATGGATCTAATTTGTGTAAAGCTTCTGTAGTGTATTGCAAATCTATTGGTATGCCAAAATTGATTGGATATGTAATTAATCTTAATGTGGCTTCTGCTAAGATTTTGAAAAAATGTAATTTTGATTATGTTAAAGATGGAATTGATCCTTATTCTAAATTACCTGAAAAAAAATATCAATTATTGTTATGATTATAGCTGATTTAAAAACACCTTATTATGCAGTTATTTTTACAACACTGTTGACAAAAAACTTAGCTGATTATGAAAAAACTGCTATGAGAATGGAGGAATTAGCTAAGCTACAAGATGGATATTTAGGAATTGAATCTACCAGGAACGAGATTGGAATTACAGTTTCTTATTGGAAAGATTTAGCGTCTATTACTAAATGGAAAAACAATATAGAACATAAAGAAGCTAGAGTTAAAGGAAGAAATAAATGGTATCAACAATATCAATTAAGAATTTGTAAAGTAGAAAGAGACTATGGTTTTAAGAGATAATTGGTGCTATTTGTTGTTTGTTTTTATGGTAGCTTCATGCCAAAAAGGAACATCTAATTTTGATGATTCTCAAGTTTTTAGATACAATGAACATTCTAACATTACCTCTTTAGATCCGGCTTTTGCAAAAGATCAACGGAATATTTGGGTCGTAAACCAATTGTATAATGGATTGGTTCAATTAGATGATAGTTTACAAGTTATACCCAGTATTGCAAAAAATTGGGACATTTCAGAGGATGGGAAAGTGTATACTTTTTCATTTAGAGATGATGTTTATTTTCATAAACATGGCTTATTTGGTATTGATTCTACAAGATTAGTTACTGCTCTTGATTTTGAGTATAGTTTTCATAGACTTTTAGATAAAAATGTTGCATCACCTGGTGCTTGGGTATTACAAAACGTAAAAAACTTTTCAGCGATCAGTGATACAGTTTTTAAAATAGAATTAAAACAATCTTTTCCTCCATTTTTGGGATTGTTAGCAATGAAATATTGTTCTGTTGTTTCTCGAGAAGCTATTGAATATTTTGATGATGAATATCGTTCAAATCCAATAGGAACAGGGCCTTTTCAATTTAAACTATGGGTAGAAAACACCAAGCTTGTTTTGCGCAAAAATCCAACTTATTTTGAAAAAGATAGTGAAGGAAATCAACTTCCGCATCTTGAGGCGGTAGCGATTACATTTTTACCAGATAAGCAAAGTGAATTCTTGCAATTTATTCAAGGAAATCTAGATTTTATGAAAAGCTTAGATGCTTCCTATAAGGACGATGTTATTTCAGTAGATGGAACATTACAACCAAAATATAATCATTTGATTAGAATGCAAACTGGACCATATTTGAATACAGAGTATTTAGGTATCTATTTAGAAAACAGCCAATCAATTATTAAAAACAAATTGATTAGAAAGGCTATTAATTATGGATTTGATAGAGTAAAAATGATTAAATATTTACGAAATGGAATTGGAACTCCTGCCATTAACGGTTTTATCCCTTCAGGATTACCCTCTTTTAATAATTTAGAAGGATATCGCTATAATCCTGAAGCAGCACGTAAATTACTTCAGCAATTTATAAAAGAAACAGGAGTTAAGAACCCCTCAATTACCATTACAACTAATAGTAATTATTTAGATTTATGTGAGTTTATTCAGCGAGAGTTGCAAAATATTGGATTAGATGTTACGATAGATGTAATTCCACCTTCTTCCTTAAGACAGGGAAAGGCAACTGGTAAATTCTCTATTTTTAGAGCAAGTTGGATAGCAGACTACCCTGATGCAGAAAACTATTTATCATTATTCTATAGCAAGAATTTTACGCCTAATGGCCCTAACTATACTCACTTTAAAAATATAGTTTTTGATTCTCTATATGAAAAGTCAATTTCTGTTGTTAATAATCTTGAGCGTTATAAATTATACCAAAAAATGGATAGTATTATAATAGAAGAAGCACCAGTAATTCCATTGTATTATGATCAAGTAATTCGTTTTTCACAGAAAAATATTGAAGATTTAGGAATTAATCCAATAGATATGTTAGATCTCAGAAGAGTTTATAAATTAAATTAATGTAGTAAAGCCTTAATTTTTTAGTCTTGCTAGAATAGGGAAGTGGTCTGAGTATGGAACCTCAAATGTTTTAAAATTATTAACTTCAAAAGTGTTATCTACTAAAATAAAATCTATTCTAAGTGGATACAAATAATTAAAAGTTTTTCCCATACCTCCTCCAGCTATTTTAAATGCATCTTGTTTGTTTTTGGAGAGTTCTCTATATACCCAAGAAAATGCTGAGTTATTAAAGTCTCCACAAAGTATTTTTCTTCTATTCCATTTTTTTTCGTGTTCCAAAAATAATTCTACTTGTTTTGCTTGTTTTTTAAAAGAGGCTTTCATGCGTTGAATCAGTTTCTCTGAATTTTGTTCACCAAAATTTTCTTTACTAGTATTCATTTTTAAAGATTCTAAATGAATATTATATACTCTAATAGTATCTTTATCTTTTACTATATCTACAAAAATTATATTATTTGCACTGCTCTTAAGATCTAAAGAGCCTTTGTTGATTACTTTATATTTAGAGAAAATAGCTAATCCAAATTTGTTATTGTTAGATTTTGTTTTTATAAATGAATAAGGATAATCAATTTTAAGATTATTTGATTTATAATATTCTTGAATAGATAAAATATCTGGTTTTTTATTACTTATAAAAGTTGATATTTTTTCAGCTATTTTTTTATCCTCGCTCCATTTATAATGATTAAATAAGCGAACATTGTAACTCATAATCTTTACATCGGTATTAAGAAATATTTTTTTTTCTGAAAACTTATAAATATTACTAATATATCCCAGGCCTAATAAAATTGTGATAGAAGATATAAAAACGTATTTTTTTAATTTTATAATCCAATAAATAATAAAAAATAGATTTAAAATAAAAAGAATGGGAACTGCTAAACTTATGACGGTAAAAATTGGACTTAATTTTGGAGATATATATGGCAATACATAAGATAAAAGTAAAAGTATTGATACTATTAAATTTGTAAGAATTTGTATTTTATTCCAAAATGAGTTTTTTTTCATAAAATGAATATTGTTTAAAAGAAAACATAATATATGAATAGCGAGTGTAAGTTAATCTATCTTATTTACCTTGCTTAAATAGAAATTCTTTCTCTTTTTGTGTGAGGGTGTCATATCCAGATTTGCTAATTTTATCTAAAATTGCATCTATTTTCACCTGATCATTATCTTTAGTACTACTATTTTTATTTTTTTTGGATGACTTATAGACCGTTTTTAAAGGTTTAGTTTTCTTGTTGAATAATTTTGAAAACCAATCAAAACTTGATATTTTGTTATTAGTAGACTGTGAGACAAATAAATATCCAAACAAAGCACCTCCTAAATGGGCAATATGTCCACCACCATTTTCACCATCTAATAAAATTAAATTAATTAAAATAACAACTCCGGCTAATTGCCAAACTTTAACATATCCTATAAACCTTAATTGTAGTTGGTAATTTGGTATGTAGGTTGCAATTCCTATAACTATAGCTGTAATTCCGGCAGAAGCGCCAACCAGGGGAATAACTTTTCCTTCAAATAAAGGGAAATAATTATAGCTCAGTAAAAATGCAATTCCACCAAATAAAGTTCCTAAAATATAAAAATTAAGAACTTGTTTTTCAGAAAAATAGTCTAAAAATAATCTACCAAAATAATGAAGTGCCAAACAGTTAAATAAAATATGTCTAAATCCACTATGCAAAAACCCATAGGTGACTATTGACCACGGTTTAGTAATAAAAAAATCAATTGAAGATGATAATGAAAACCATTGAATAATAATATTATCTTGTTTTTCATATAATCCACTGAAAGAGGATGTTATTAGTGTAATTATAAATATTGCTATATTTATATATATTAACTTTTGTACAATATTCGCGGATTTAAATTTTGTTTGTAATTCTCTAAACACCTGCATTATTTATAATATTTAAATTGATTTTGTTTCCAATAGTAAGCTAATAAAAATCCTATTAATGCGCCTCCTATATGAGCAAAATGAGCAACATTTCCAATGGAGTATTTTGTCATTCCAAAAAATAAATCTCCAACCAAAATTAATGGAATGAAGTATTTTGCAGCAATTGGTACTGGAAAAAATATAAGCGCAAGTTTAGCATCTTTAAAATACATCCCAAAAGCAACCAAAACGCCATATACAGCCCCTGAAGCTCCAACTGCTGGTGTATTATAAAAGTTATTTGCTTGAATTAAATCACCAACCATTCCTGAATAAAAATCGACGTCTTGATTTTTTGATAAAATAATATTACATTCTGTAATAAATTCTTGTATTGTTGAAACAGTTATATCTAAAATACTTGACATATTACTCTTACTAACTCCATTTTGTAATAGAACTTCATAAGCTTCATTGAATTGATAATAATTAACAAGTGAGTAAATTAATCCAGCTCCAATTCCTGCAGAAAAGTAAAAAAATAAGAATTTATTTCGTCCCCACATTTTTTCTAATGGA
The DNA here is from genome assembly GCA_015665265.1 of Flavobacterium sp. Lineage (GTDB taxonomy): Bacteria > Bacteroidota > Bacteroidia > Flavobacteriales > Flavobacteriaceae > Polaribacter. The sequence goes on along the minus strand of JADFAM010000049.1, from coordinate 13,091 downwards.
GTTCCAAATGCCCACAAACCATACATATTAAAAAGGATATGAGGGAAACTACCATGCATAAACATATGAGTTATGTATTGCCATATCCCAAAATGATTATTCTTAGGAAAGTGCAATGCAAAAATATTGGTGAGATCTAAATTTATAATTTGTGGAGCTACAAATAAAATAATATTAACTATTATTAAATGCTTAATTCCTTCTGTAATTTTTATTCCATTCATATGTTAAGAATCAAATAATTGGTCAATTTCTTGTAATGTTAACGTTTTAAAAGTTGCTTTACCCGCCGGGGATAAACTAGGTTGACTACATGAAAAAAGACTATTTACAAGACTTTCTTGTTCTTTTTGAGATAGGTAATGACCTGTTTTAATGGCTAAAGATTTAGCAAAAGATTTAGCCATAACGTCCAGTGGTTTAAAATTAGCATCTGGTATGTCTAAATTAATATTTTCAAGAAGCTCCTCCAATACTTTGGAGATTTTACTTTCTGATATAGAAACTGGTGTTCCTTTAATTGTCACAGATTCTTTTGTAAAAACATCAAAACAGAATCCAACATTTTCAAGCTCTGATTTTAATGTGTAAATCATTTCAATCTCAGCAGAAGAGAAAGAAATAGTGATCGGAAATAGTAATTGTTGGCTGTGTATTTCTTTTAAATTTACACTTTCTAAAAATTCCTCATATAATACTCTTTGATGTGCAAGTGATTGATTTATTAAGACAACACCGGATTTTATGGAACTAAGTAGGAATTTTCTTTGGATTTGAATGGTTTTATTTGGCAAATGATTAGATTCTTGCTCAAATAAGGTTTCTTGTTGATCAATTTCTTGAGTAGAAACATATAAACTTTCCCATTTAGCTGCTTCTTCTCTTACCTGAAAGGGTTTGTTTTTTGTTTCCTTTTCAAAAGGATTAAAAGATGAATCAATTGTGATTTTTGGAGTTAAAGGGCTTGATTCTTCTTTAGAAAAATTATAAGGTGTATCTAGCGTAGCATCTCTATTAAAATCAAGAATAGGTGCAATGTTATATTGCCCTAAACTATGTTTTACGGTTGCTCTTAATATCGCATATATTGCCTTTTCATCCTCAAATTTAACTTCTGTTTTCGTTGGGTGTATATTTATATCTATGCTCTCGGTAGGAACTGTTAAATATAAAAAGTAGGAGGGATGATATCCTTTTTCCAATAATCCTTCAAATGCAGCCACCACTGCATGATTTAGATAAGGACTTTTTACATATCGGTTATTCACAAAAAAGAATTGTTCCCCTCTTTTTTTCTTAGCATATTGTGGCTTGGCAACAAAACCTTCCATAGAAATCATCTCTGTATTCTCTGAAACTGGAACTAATTTTTCATTCATTTTAGTTCCAAAAATTGCTACAATTCTTTTTCTTAAATTAGAATCTTTTAAACGGTAAATCTCGTTATCATTGTGATGTAGGCTAAAAGAAATTTCTGGATGTGACAATGAAATTCGTTGAAATTCATCAATGATGTGTCTAGTTTCTATGGTGTCAGACTTTAAAAAATTTCTTCTAGCAGGTATATTGAAGAATAAATTTTTTACTGATACGTTGGTGCCAGTAGGTGAGGCAGCTTGTTCTATATAAGAAATTCTACTACCATTTATTTTAATGTGAGTTCCTAATTCTTGAGAATCTTGTTTAGTTTTCATTTCAACATGAGCAATAGCAGCTATAGACGCCATTGCCTCTCCTCTAAACCCTTTAGTTTTTAATTTAAACAAATCATCAGCAGAATTAATTTTCGAAGTTGCATGTCTTTCAAATGCTAGTTTAGCATCAGTATTGCTCATACCTTTTCCGTTATCGATAACTTGTACTAACGATTTCCCAGCATCTCTTATAATTAATTTTATAGATGTTGCTTTGGCATCAATGGAATTTTCTAACAATTCTTTGACTACAGAAGCTGGTCGTTGAACTACTTCACCTGCTGCAATTTGATTCGCAACATGATCTGGTAAAAGTTGAATAATGTCTGACATTATTTTTTCGTGAAAATTGATAGATCAAAATCTATGATGAATAAAAAAATGAGTACAAGTATAGCTATAATGTAGAGTACAACTTTGTTTGAATTTGAATGGGAATCGTCTAATTGATAATTTTCATCATCAATAGTTATAATATTTTGCTCTCCTTTTAAATTACTAACTGCATCCGTTATTTTTCCCTTTAAGCTTGTATTGGAAGTAGTTGAACTCCTGAATTCGTCAAACTTATGTTTAATTGCATAAGGATTACCCTCTCCTTTGTAGTATCTGGGTTTGTAATCAAATTTTTTATTTTTTCTTTTTATAATTCCCATGCAGAGTTTTGTAAATTCTTTAATTACCAATAATACAATAGATTGCTAGGCAGCTTGTCAAAGTTACTCAATAATAAAATAATGGTCAAGGTTTGTTGGTAAGATACTTTGTTAAATCTAACTTAAAGAAGCCATTTTTATTGCTGCTATAGCGCATTCTATACCTTTGTTTCCTAATTTACCTCCAGATCTGTCTATAGATTGTTGTTTTGTATTATCTGTTAATACACAGAAAATAACAGGAGTGTTAAATTTCATATTTAGGTCTACAATTCCTTTGGTAACACCATTACAAACAAAATCGAAATGTTTTGTTTCTCCTTGTATTACATTACCTATAGCAATTACAGCATCTAGTTGAAGAGTTTCAATCATTTTTTTGCACCCATAAACTAATTCAAAACTACCAGGAACCTCCCATGTGATAATATTATCAGGGTCTGCACCACAATTAATTAATGTAGCTACAGCACCTTTGTGCAGGTTTTGAGTAATTTCAGGATTCCACTCAGAAACAACAATCCCAAACCGAAATTTTTTCGCGTTTGGGATTGTTTCTTTATCGTAATAAGATAAGTTAGTTGTTGCCATTGATACTATTGAGCATATTTAGCGCTGAAAATATATTTATCGATATTTCTACCAATCTCTGTGGTAGAATAATTTTCTTTGATTTGTGTAAATAATTTCTCTGCTTTAGAAAATTTGTTTAAAGACAAAGCTAATTTCCCAGCTTTAAACAAGAATAAAGGCGTTGTAAATTCGTTATTTTTTTTGTTAGCAGCTTTTTCATAGTAATCTAAGGCATCTTCGGATTGATCAATGTCTGCAAAAGCATCACCAATTGCGCCAATTGCTGTTGGTCCAAGAATCTCATCATCAGAATCAAATTTACTTAGATATTCTATAGCTTTTTCATATTCTTTTAACTTTAGGTAAGATACACCTGCGTAATAGTTCGCAATATTAGCAGACTTAGTTCCGCTGAATTGTGTTGAAATATCTAGAAAACCATATTTATTGTCAGCACCCTCTAAACCTAATTGTAATAATGAATCTATATCATCTCCAGAGGCTAAACCAGCTTCATTGAAATATTTTCTTGGGAAAGCTAACTCATTAGAGGCAGCTTCTTCTTGAGGTTCCATAATAAATTTATTGTACCCTAAAAAACTTAAAATTAATGCAATAACTACGACTAAACCATAAAATAATGGCTTGCTGTTTTTTTCAATCCATTGTTCGGATTTTGAAGCAGATTCGTCTAATGTATTAAAAACCTCTGCAGTAGTACTTTGCATTTTCAGAGCCTCTTGCTCTTTTTTGTCTTTAGGTTTGTAACCCTTTTTCTTATATGTTGCCATATTTAGTGTAAAAATTTGTAGCGCAAAAATAGTTTTTTTAATTGGATATATAAAGCCAATATATCGTAATTTTTCAATAATTTGCATAAGATTACTTACAACAATTTTTAGTTATGTATTTGCAAAAATTATCTTTAGTAAATTTCAAAAATTTTGACTCCAAGACTTTTGAGTTCAAAGAAAAAATCAATTGCTTTGTTGGTTTAAATGGATTGGGTAAAACAAATATTCTAGATGCTATTTATTATTTATCATTTGCAAAGAGTTATTTTAATCCCATAGCTGGCCAAAATATAAAACATGAAAAAACATTTTTCGTGGTTGAAGGAGATTATATAATTAATGAAAGATTAGAAAAGATAATTTGTAGTTTAAAGAAGGGGCAAAAAAAAGTTTTAAAAAGAAACGGTAAGGCTTATGATAAATTTTCTGAGCATGTTGGTCAAATTCCACTCGTAATAATATCTCCCTCCGATAGAGATTTGGTTATAGGTGGAAGTGATGCGAGAAGAAAATTTATAGATGGTGTTATCTCTCAGCAAGATAAAAGTTACCTCCAAGATTTAATATCTTACAACAAACTGTTGTCTCAAAGAAATGCCTTGTTAAAGTATTTTGCGGCAAATAGAACATTTGACGAGGTGAATTTATCTGTATATAATGACCAAATGATTTCTTTTGGGACTTCTATTTTTAAAAAAAGGAAAAAGTTTTTAGAAAAGTTTATCCCTATTTTTAATGAAAAATATTTTATTATATCAAACAATAATGAAAAAGTTAATCTAGTATACAAAAGTCAATTACTTACCTCTGATTATAGAACTTTATTAGATAAAAATTTAGAGAAAGACAAAATATTACAGTATACTACTGTGGGAATTCATAAAGATGATTTAAGTTTTGAAATAGGTGGTTTCCCTATTAAAAAGTTTGGTTCTCAAGGACAACAAAAATCCTATTTAATAGCACTAAAATTTGCGCAATTTGAATTTATTAAACAACAATCTAACTTAACCCCCATACTTTTATTAGACGATATTTTTGACAAATTAGATGAAAATAGAGTTTCACAAATTATTGAGTTAGTCAATAAAAATGAATTTGGACAGATTTTTATTACTGATACACACTCTGACAGAATAGAAAATGTTATCAAACAGAGTAATAAATCATATCAAATTTTTAACTTGTGATTGTAAGAGTTATATACTGGCAATATTTAATCAACTATTTATTTAAGTAAATAATGGCAAAAAGAGAAAATGAATCCTTAGCTATAAGCAAACTAATGAAATCATTCATAAAAGAGAATAATTTGTCTAAAGGGATGCAGAAAATTAAAATCGAGGAGGCTTGGGAAAAACTTATGGGTAAAGGGGTAGTTGCTTATACTCAATCTATTAAACTTCAAAATACTACCTTAATAGTAAGTCTTACATCTTCTGTGTTAAGAGAAGAATTAAGTTATGGTAAAGATAAAATAATAAATATGTTAAATGAAGAAATGGGTGCTAGGGTAGTATCGAAGTTGATGTTAGTTTAAAAAAATAAAAAACATTCTAAATAAAAAAAACTGAGTAGATAACTCAGTTTTTTTTATTAGGTAGGGTTAGGAATTAAAATTTCTCTCTTCCTGAAAAGTGAAAACTTCCTTCTATTTCAGCATTTTCGTCACTATCTGATCCATGAACTGCATTTTCTCCCATAGAAGTAGCATATAATTTTCTAATAGTTCCTTCTGCAGCATCAGCAGGATTAGTTGCTCCAATTAAGGTTCTAAAATCTTCAACAGCATTGTCTTTCTCTAGTATAGCTGCAATTATAGGTCCTCTAGTCATAAACTCTACTAACTCTCCGAAAAAAGGTCGTTCGTTATGCACTGCATAAAAAGATTCAGCATCATCCCTGGTCATTTGTGTTTTTTTCATTGCCACAATTCTAAAACCTGCAGAATTAATCTTGTCTAGGATTGCACCAGTATGACCGTTTTCTACACCATCTGGTTTAATCATTGTGAATGTTCTATTTGTTGCCATTTTATTTTGTATTTATGTTTTATAAATCGGCGCAAAAGTACATAATTTTTTAATAAAATTGTATCTTCGCTAATTATGATTTTGAAACAAATTAAAGAATTAAAAACATTTTTAGACACCCCTAAAAGAGTGGTTATTGTTGGGCATAGAAATCCAGATGGAGATGCTATGGGTGCTACTCTTGGGTTGTTTCATTATTTAAAAAAGAAAGGCCATCAACCAACTGTAGTAGTGCCAAATGAATATCCCAAATTTCTTCATTGGCTTCCTGGATCGAAAAAAACTTTCAGATTTGATTGGCAAAATTCGCAATCACAAAAAGCCATTAAAAACTCAGATATCATTTTTTTACTAGATTTTAATGCTTTACATAGAGTAGGTCAAGACATGCAATCTACCTTAGAAAAGTACCAAAATGATTTTGCTTTAATTGATCATCATCAAGAACCAGACGAATTCACTTACATGTATTCCGACACTGAAATGTGCTCTACCTGCCAAATGATATACCATTTTATTGAGAAAATGGGCGATATTCATTTATTAGATTCAGACATAGCTTCTTGTTTGTACACAGGTATTATGACTGATACTGGTTCCTTTAGGTTTCGTTCAACTACCAGTTTAACTCATAAGGTAATAGCCCATTTGATTGATAATGGTGCAGAAAATCATAGAATTCATAGCAATGTTTATGATTCAAGTTCTTTTGGTCGCCTGCAACTTCTTGGACAAGCATTAAGTAATCTTAAAGTTTTACCCGAGTATAAAACAGCATACATTACCTTAACAGAAGATGAAAAAGAAGCTAATAATTTTGTTAAAGGAGATACAGAAGGAATTGTAAACTATGCACTTTCCGTTGAAGGTGTTGTTTTTGCGGCAATTTTCATTGAAGATAAAGAGCAACAAATTATTAAGATATCCTTTAGATCTAAAGGAACCTTTTCTGTGAATAAATTTGCCAGAAAACATTTTAATGGCGGAGGACATGATAATGCATCTGGAGGAAAATCTGATCTTACGATGGATAAAACCTTGATTAAATTTTGTGATTTATTAGAAGACAATAAAGAACAATTAATTCATTCATATGACTCTTAAAAGCAGTCTTTTAATAGTTTCCTTGTTTTTGATTTCTTGTTCAGAACAACAAGCTAGAAAGCCCATCTCCGCAAGTAATTCAAACTCTTTAACTTCTGCTTCAAGTATTTTAAAAAAAATAAATTCAATAGAGGAATTAAAAATTATTAATTACATCAAAAAAGATACTTTTCATGATTATATTCGTTCTCCAAATGGTTTTTGGTATAGATATATAACAAAAAACACTGATAATATAGTATTACCTAAAAAAGGAGATTTAGTTCAAATAAGTTATGAAATTTCAGACTTAAAAGATGAGATAATATATTCTAAACAATTCAATGGAATTAAAAATTATAAAGTTGATGAAGAAGATTTTATTCCTGGTATTCAACAAGGTCTCAAATTAATGAAAATAGGAGAAACGGTTAAGTTTATAATACCTTCTTTTAATGCCTATGATGTAGTTGGAGATGAAAATAAAATTGGTGTAAATACATCTATAATAAGTACAGTAACATTAATAAATATTAAATAAATTAAAATGAATATTATCAAAAACACTCTAGTAATTTTAGTTACAGCAGTATTGTTTTCTTGTGGAAACCAAGTAAAAGAAGTGAAATCTTTAGAAACTGACATAGATTCAGTTAGTTATGCTGTGGGTTTAAATATGTCTAACCAATTAAAGAATAGTTTTAAAGAAGTCAATATAGATATTTTAAGTCAAGCCCTAAGAAATGGACTAGATTCTACTAACTTGTTGTTAGAGACAAAAGATCTTCAAAAAACGATACAAACTTATTTTCAAAAGAAACAACTAGAGAAAAAGAAAGAGGATCTTGCTAAGTTTGAGGTTTATAAAAAGCAAGGAATTAGTTTTCTAGAGTCAAACAAAACAAAACAAGGAGTTAAAACTACTGAAAGTGGTTTACAATACATAGTATTGAAAGAAGGTAAAGGTAAGCGCCCAAAAAAAATTGATAGAGTTAAAGTACATTATCACGGAACTACATTAGATGGGGTAGTCTTTGATAGTTCTGTTGATAGGGGTACACCTGCAGAATTTGGTGTAACACAAGTTATAAGAGGTTGGACTGAAGGTTTGCAATTAATGAAAGTAGGTTCGAAATATAAATTTTTTATACCACAAGAATTGGCTTATGGAGATAAACCTAGACCAGGAATAATAAAACCATATATGGCTTTAATTTTTGAAGTTGAATTATTAGATATCAAATAAATAAAAATGAAAAATAGAATTTTACAATTAATATTAGCGTTTTCTATTGTTATTACCGCATGTAAAGATGAATACAGTGGATTCGAAGACGGTATTTATGCTAACATGGAAACTAACAAAGGAAAAATCATCATTCAATTATACGCAGATAAAGTACCGTTAACTGTTGCAAATTTCGTTTCATTGGCTGAAGGAACTAATCCAAAAGTTACAGATTCTTTGAAAGGTAAAAAGTATTATGATGGATTAACATTTCATAGAGTTATAAAAGATTTTATGATACAAGGAGGAGACCCTCTTGCCTCAGGTCAAGGAGGTCCTGGATACAAATTTTATGATGAATTTAATCCTGATCTAAGACATGATAGTAAAGGAATATTATCTATGGCTAACTCGGGAATTAATACAAACGGCAGTCAGTTTTTCATCACTTACAAACCAACTCCCTGGTTAGATGCATATACTAATGATAATCAACTAAAAGACTGCAGTAATCCCAGAGTTGGATGTCATTCTGTTTTTGGTAAAGTTGTAAGTAATTTAGGTATTATAGACTCTATAGTAAAAACAGATGTAATTAAAAAGCTAACTATCGTCAGAAAAGGTAAAAAAGCAAAGGGATTTGATGCTGTAAAAGTATTTGAAGATGAAATTTCAAAAAGTGCTGAAAAAGAATTGGAGAGATTAGCTGAAATGGAAAAAACTGAAAAAGAAAGGTTAGTCAAATTTGCTAAAGATCAAAAAGTTTTTTACGAAAAAATGGATGTAAAAAAAGCAAAAAAGCAAGAGTCTGGATTGCAAATTTTAACTCTCAAGAGAGGTAAAGGGAAAAGATTTAATTCTGCTGTAGAATCTACAATTACTTACAGCATGTATTTGGCAGATGGTAAATTGATACAATCTACCAAAGAAGGAATTCCATTTAAATTTATTTTAGATAAAAAACCATTAATACCAGGCGTTAAAGAAGCTATCATGAAAATGAGAGTTGGTGGTAAAGCCAGATTATTTATTCCCTATTATTTAGGTTATGGAGAAGCTGGAGGAGGACCGTTTCCTAAAAAAGCTGATTTAATATTTGAACTCGAACTATTAAAAGTAGGTAAATAAGTTGTTAGATAGAATAATACAAATTGACAAGGAGTTACTTATTTTTCTTAATAATTTAGGTAGTGAACAATGGGACAGTTTCTGGTTTGCAATTACAAATCAATTTAATTGGTCTCCATTGTTCGCTTTTGTATTATTCTTAATTTTTAAAAAATTTGGTTGGAAAAGCGGTAGTTTATTATTGTTGCTTTTAATTTTATTAGTTACATTTTCAGACCAATTCACGAACTTTATAAAGAATACATTTGAGCGTTTAAGACCATGTAATACAGATGGAGTAATTCAATTTATTCGACAATTTGATTATAAACCAAGTAGCTTTAGTTTTTATTCCGGTCATGCCGCCTCTTCAATGACATTTACTGTTTTTATCATTTTACTTTTTAAAAAGCATGTTAAATATATTTCTTTTTTAATCCTATTTCCACTACTCTTTGGTTATAGCCGTATATATCTAGCAGTACACTTCCCAATCGATGTAATTTCAGGCTATTTAGCTGGAATATTTTTTGGATATTTGTTTTATAAACTTGAGCAAAAATTATCTTTAACAACTAAATTTCAATAAACAAATTTTTATTTTTCTAATAAACTTATAGATTCTTTAAGAAGTAATTAAAAGAAAAGTTTGGAAAATTATTTCTTATTGTTATAATATAAATATTTGGTGCTGTGATAGTAAGATGTCATAAGACTATCCATTGAGGATGCTACATCAGGATACAAATTACTAACATCCTTATTCTCTTTATCTGAAATTTTATATAGACTTTTAAAATTATTTTGAATGGTTTTAGTAAAATAAAAATTATTTTGAATTAATCCGATACCTGGCTCACCGTTAATTTTTAAATAAAGAAAACCAAATGAATTCGTCTTTAATGTATCTAATGCGTTAGAACCTAAAGTGAAATTTATATAATCAGATTTAGCTACTGTTGCTAATGTTGGAAATAAATCTGCTAGCTTGGTGATTGTTGATATTTTTTTGGGTTTAAGGTATTTTGGTGCATGAATAAAGAAAGGTACATGATGAACTTGAAAACCTAAATCAAATTCTTTTTTAAACGACTCTGTTTCATTCATAGAAGTATTATGATCTCCAAAAAATGCAAAAATAGTATTTTCGTAATAACCTGATTCTTTTGCTTTATTTAAGAAAGTTTTTACATTAAAGTCTAGATATCTTAAAGCATTTAGTTGAGCTAATGAAATGAATCCAGACTCTTTTAGGGTAGTTTCATCCATATCCCCTTCAACAAGTGGTTTATAGGATTCTTTGTTTTGAGGAACTGAAAAAGGTCTATGATTTGTAGCAGTTTGAACATATGCTACAAAAGGTTTTTTAGATGAATGAAGATTTTTAAAAATTTTATCTGATTCATTAAATAAATCATAATCATCAATACCCCAAACATCTGCTCGGTTCTCTACTTCATAGCTGCCTTCTTCATAAATCTTTAAGTTTTTTATATTTGATTTGAACACCCCTCTAATATTTGCCCAATTAGCACTTCCTCCAAGTAAATATAATTTTTCATATCCATCAAATTGATCAAATATGATTTTTTGATCGATTACTCTCAAATTCCTTGAGGCAGTTTCTTTGGTGTCTATATCTGGAAGTCCTGTAATACTTGAGAAGACAGTAGCAGCTGTTCCCGGTTTATGTACATAGAAATTTTCAAAATAAGTACTTTCACTAATAATCTGATCAATATTTTTAGTAGCGTTGGCTACATTACCCTCGTATCCTAATGCAACAGAACCTAATGATTCTAGCATCACTATTACAAGATTAGGTTTTTGCTTGTGAATAGAATCGAAAGTAACCTCCCTTTTAAATGAAATGGAGTCTTTTGATAAACCCAAGTAATCTGCAATAATTGGAAAGTAAGCTTTAGTTAATTCATTGTTTACGCCATCCTTTCTAAAATTGTAAGTATCAAAAAAATTTAAAACTGGGTTTAATGCAAATTGGTTAACTGAATTATTTTTTGAAAAAAAAGCTTCACTCCAACGAAGAGGGTAGTGCGTTATACTTCCATAAACTCCAAACGACAGCAACAAAAATGTACTAATAAAATAGACTGCTTTCATTTTTTTTGAAAGATATGTGACATCTTTTTTAGCCATTTTATCAAATAATTTAATACTTATAAAACGTATGAATACAAATAAAAGAATCAAAGCAAATAACCCCTTATAAACTGGATATGTTTCCATAACTAGTTGAGAAGATATTTTTAAGTTGCTTAGGAATCTTAATGAAGAAGCATCTAATCTTGTAAATAAATAATTATAATAGCCGATATCTATTAAATAAATAATAGTTAATAATAGATATAACAGTATGTGATAGGTAATGGCAATTTTTCTAAAAACCTTCTTCTTAAAAAAAAGATAGTTTTTAGAAAGAATAAATAAAGAAAGAGGGAAGTAGCTAAGAATTACTAGTTTTAAATCAAACCTAATACCATAACTAAAGGCAGTTTGAATTTCTTCTTTAGAAACTGATTCAAAATTGCTGATAAAAAAGAAAAAAATAAGTCTAAAAAAGAAAAGGTAAACAAACAGAAAACCAATATTTGATAGGATATATTTTATGTAGTTAGGGAATTTTTTATTCATCTGAATTGTTTAATAATGCAAATCTATAAAAAGGGTTTAATTATTTATAATTAATCAATAATTATATAGTTATGTAATGAACTTACTTTTACCAAATCCATATTATTAGCAGTTTTAATCCCTATGCCAAGGTGTGGATACTCATTTAAACTATTAATAACAGATGGGTAAAACTCAAGTGAAATATTTTCCTTAGTTGAGGCTTTAATACTTGATAAATCTATTTTTGCTGGAATACTATAAATTTCATTTCCTTTTTTATTTTGAAAAACAATTTCTATAAAAATATCTTTAAAATCAATATCAAAATCATAGGGGTTTTCAAGGATAGCTTTGATGAAATTTTTAGAATTATTTTTAATGATTACTTCATCCGAATTAATCAAATCAATTTTAATTTCAAATAAAGATGTGTAATCTTTAATAAAGGAAATAAAAATAGAATCTTTACCGCTGCTCATTTTTATTTCTGAGTAGTCTCTTGAAGTTCTTGTAAAATAGGATACCGAATCTGATAAAAATGTTTTATTTCCAGGTATAAATTTAAATTGATTTTTTCTTCCCAAGAAATTTTTCTGATAATGAGGCTTTTCTTTTGTATAAAACCAGAAAATAGCTGAATTCTGAAAGCTATTTATAAATACCCTATCTGTATTTTGTGTTAATTCCCTAGCTTTAAAAACCCATTCTTTGTTTCCATGAAACTCTAATTTAACAGGAATAATACCTTCATTGGCAATAATTATTCTTGCTATTATTATAATTATAATATTTATAAGAGCTAAGTAATTAAATAGTTTAATTTGTTTTTGGTTATCAAGTAGATAATCAAACGTTATTAGTATTAATGGAAGTATAATTGGAGCTATCCATTGAGCCTGAACGTGTCCTCTAAAAGAAGAAAGTAAAAAAAATACAAAAAATCCTGAAATAATATAATTTAAGCCTTTGTGATATAGGTTGGTGCTTTTAATTCCCCTATAAAAAGCTTTATATATGATAATAAATGTGAAACCTATTATAGCAATAGCATTTACGAAATGCATTAAAGAATACTCTATTTTATAGGTAGCTACCGAAGCTCTTTCATACAAATGATATCGTATAGAAGGAAAATCATTCATATACTGCCAGGTTAGATGTGGAATGTAAAGTATAATTACACCTAAACAAACTAACCATAATTTGTAGTCTTTTACTAATTTCCAATTAGAGAGAATCATAAAAAATACAATTAAAACACCTTGATATTTACTGTACATCATCCCAGC
>JADFAM010000005.1 GCA_015665265.1 Flavobacterium sp. | reverse complement strand
TCTGATAGTAAGTATGTTTTTTTTATTTTTTGCCTGTAACAGGTCCATTTCCCTTCAATACACACCTCCAGAAATAGTGTCTGGAAATACTGGAATTGATTTAATAGAAAACAGTGGTGCTGGACAAACTGTTTATACAATTGAAGCTATAGGGAATGTTGAAATCGCTAGTTATTATATTGGCGGGGACGATGCTGATTTATTAACGCTAAATAACAATACAGTTAGTCTAAATGCTAATCCTGATTTTGAAGTAAAATCTAGTTATAGTTTTGAAGTTACTGTTAGTGATGCAGAGGGGGATATAAGTGAAATTCAAGGAGTGTCTTTTTCAATCATTGATGTAGACGAAACCCCTCAATTTGTTCTTAATTTTTGTGAAAATGGATTCGCAGGAGAGTATCCTTGTAACAATTATGATTTAATTGCTCATATAGACTTAACAACTCTTGGCGGTGGTTCAGGAAATGATTGTTGGGGATGGACAGACCCAGCCTCAGGGAAAGAATATGCTCTAATGGGTCTTAATACTGGAACCTCTTTTATTGATATTTCTGACTTAGAAATCCCAAGAATTATTGGGTTTTTACCAACACATACAACAAATAGTTCTTGGAGGGATATCAAAACTTATGAGAACTATGCTTTTATTGTGAGCGAGGCACCTGGCCATGGAATGCAGGTTTTTGATCTTACAAAATTAAGGAATATTTCTGCGAACCAAGCTCCCGAAACTTTTACATCAGATGCGCATTACAATGGTTTTGGAGATGCACATAACATCGTTATCAATGATGCTCAAGGATATGCCTATGCTGTTGGCACAAGTACTTATAGTGGTGGACCACATTTTATAGATATCTCTAATCCGTTAAACCCAATAGCTGCCGGCGGGTATGGTGAAGACGCTTATTCTCACGATGCACAAGTTGTAACCTACAATGGACCTGATACTGATTATACAGGGAGAGAAATTTTAATAGGTAGCAATCAAAATGAAGTTGTTATTGTTGATGTAACTGATAAAATGAACCCTACGCAAATTGCTAAAACCGGCTACCCTAATATTGGATATACTCACCAGGGGTGGTTTACAGAAGATCAAAACTATTTTATCCTTGGTGATGAATTAGATGAACGCAACTTTGGGGGAAATACAAGAAATATTGTTTTTGATTTTACTGATTTAGATAATCCGTCTGTTCATATGAATTATTACGGCCCCACTACTGCTATAGATCATAATGGCTATGTAAAAGGAAATAACTATTACCTTGCCAATTACTCTGCTGGAATTAGAGTAATTGACATTACAGCTATTAGCACTGAAACTATGACAGAAATTGGATATTTTGATACCTATCCTTCAAATGATAATGCTTCATTTAATGGAGTTTGGAATGTGTACCCTTATTTTGAGAGTGGTAATATTATTATAAGTGATATCAATAGTGGATTTTATATTGTGAGAAAAAGTGGGTAGACATATGAAAAAACACTTGCTTTTTCTATTTATTATATTTTTTTTTAAATGTACTGACCCAAATTTAACATTTCATGAAGAATCGAATCCATCTACCGGAACTATTGAGCTAGTTCAAACTTTTGGTGGGTCAAAAAATGATGTTGCAAAATCTGTTGTTTCAACAGTTGATGGTGGATTTGCAGTTATCGGCTACACACAAAGTTTAGATGGCGATATCACAGACAAAGCAACTGAGAATTATGATTTTTGGATGCTCAAATTTAATTCTGAGGTTCAGTTAGAGTGGAATAAAACCTATGGTGGATCTGGAGATGATAGAGGAAGTAGTCTCATTGAAACCTCAGATGGTGGATATGTTCTACTTGGGTATTCAGATAGCTCGGACGGTGATGTTTCATCCAATAATGGCAATAGAGACTTTTGGCTAGTAAAAATTAACGCTTCTGGAGTGTTGTTATGGGAAAAATCTTTTGGTTATGAAGGAGTGGATGAAGGCGCATCTATTATAGAAACATCTGACAATCATTTAATGCTATCAGGTGTTTTAGATGTTACTGCGTCTGGAGGAGAAGGAAACCAAGGTAGATTTTCTACAAAGCATGCAGGAGGAGATTATTGGTCTATTAAAATAACACCAACAGGGGATATTGTTTGGTCACGTTTTTATGGAGGATCATTCACTGACAGTCCAACTGGAATCTCTGAAACTCTTATTGGTGGTTTCATCAATGTTGGAGGCTCAGATAGTAATGATGTAGACATTTCAGACAACAAAGGCTCGTATGATTTTTGGATTGTTAAGTCTGACGTAAATGGAGATATTGTTTGGGAAAAATCATTTGGTGGTTCTGAAATAGACGAGGCAAGAGATGTCATTTCTGATGGAACTGGAAATCATATTATTGTGGGAGATACTCGAAGTAATGACCAAGATGTAGCTTTTAACAACGGCGCTGCAGATCTTTGGGCCATTAAGGTTTCTAATAGTGGAGAGCTTTTATGGAACACTTCTATTGGAGGATCTAATTTTGATGTTGCAAGGTCAATAAGCACAACTTTTAACAATGAATTTATAATTGCGGGAAGTTCTAGAAGTTCTAATGGAGATGTTTCAAAAAACCAAGGACAAAATGATGCTTGGGTTCTAAGACTTGATAACTCTGGACAATTATTATGGGAAACAACAATTGGTGGCTCTGAAATAGATTTCTCATACGATGCTGTTCAAATTAATAATGGAACTATTGTTGCAGTGGGAGAAACGAATAGCTCAAATGGAGATATTATAGATAATAAAGGGTTTACTGACCTATTAATTGTACAAATAAATTAAATATAGTCATGAAAAAAATTATAATTATCTGCCTTTTTTTTGCTTTAAACAGCTGTAGTCAAGACAGAGATATTAGTCTGTCTCCGGTTGCAATCACCTTAAATTTTGCACATTCTTGGGGTGAAGATGACATATCAAGCTCGGACTCTGATGAGCTAAAATTTACAAATGAAAATGAACAGATTCTAAGTATAAATAGACTTAGGTATGTAATTTCAGAAATAATACTAATTCATGAGAGTGGTGAACCAACTGTACTTAATGAGTATAACTTAGTTGATTTAACCAATGAAGCTGGCTTATCTTTTACAACCTCTGAATCTATTTTACCAGGAGATTATGTGTCTGCGTCTTTTAGATTTGGGTTTAGTAATAATTTAAATATTGACGGAGCATATCCTGACCTAAACACAGCTCTTTTTAATGTTCCTGGGCTATTAGGTGGTGGATATCATTTTATGCAACTAGATGGAATGTATATAGATAATAATAATCAAGAAGCCGCTTATAATTACCATGTTATTAATGCTTTTGATGGATCTAACCCTAATGACACTGTGGAGACCTCTTTTTCTGTAAATATTGGAGGATTAACTATTGGTAGCAACACAAACATCAATGTAAAAATGGATGTTTCTGAATGGTTCAAAAACCCAAATATGTGGGATTTAAACGAATTCGATACAAATTTAATGGGAAATTATGATGTACAACTATTAATGAATCAAAACGGTTCATCTGTATTTGATTTAGTTTCCATTACTCAATAAAAATGAAAAAATATTTTCTGCTTCTACTTTTGTTTTCAATCTTATTTGTTTCATGTTTAAATAAAGACAATACTATAGATGAAGAATATATCCCTATACCCTATTCGCTTAAGGTTCCTGAACTTTTTCAACAAAAATTAATAGCCCCTTTGATACCAATAAATAATCCTTTAACTGAGGAGGGTATTGCCTTGGGGAAAAAGTTGTTTTTTGATGAAAGGCTTTCAAAAGACAACACGCAATCTTGTGCTTCATGCCATAATCCTAGAAATTCATTTACGGACAATTTAAGATTTAGTCTAGGTGTTGATGGGGTTTCAGGAACACGAAACTCGATGCCTTTATTTAATCTGGCGTGGAATTTTAATGACAAATTTGCTTGGGACGGGAAAGAATTGAGTTTAGAAAGGCAAGCTTTAGAACCTGTTAAAAACCCTATTGAAATGCATAGTTCATGGTCTAATGTAGCCTCAAGGTTACAACAAGATCAAGAATACCCTTTAATGTTTTTAAATGCTTTTGGAACCGAAAGAATCGATTCTACTTTGGTAACCAAAGCTATTGCTCAATTTGAAAGGACACTTATTTCTGGGAATACTAAATTTGATCAATATCTTCTTGGAAATACTTCGCTAAATCAACAAGAACTTAATGGTTTTACTATTTTTATGAGTGAAGACAAAGGTGACTGCTTTCATTGTCATGGGAGTAATAATAATCCTTTGTGGACAGATAATGATTTTCACAACAACGGCTTAGATGCCTCATTTAATGATCTTGGGTTAGGAGCAGTAACTGGAGATCCAAATGATAATGGTAAGTTTAAATCTCCTTCTTTAAGAAACCTAGTTTATACAGCTCCTTATATGCATGATGGGCGCTTTTCAACATTAGAGGAGGTTATTAATCATTATAGCGAGGGTCTTCAAAATTCAAGTACTATTGATCCATTAATGAAAAAAGTTAACCAAGGCGGAGTTCAATTAACACCTCTAGAAAAGGCAGATTTAAAGGCTTTTTTAATCACCTTAACAGATGATGATTTTATAAATAACCCCTCTTTTCAAAATTAAAGTAGACATATCCCATTGTTATAAATCAATATATTGATGCCAGCACTAGTAATTTTAGACTTATGTCGTATCTTTGCATCCACAATTTAGAGTTAATCTATTTAAAAGTTATGATAAAGGTTTCGGACAATGCAAAGAAGAAGGTCGTTCAACTTATGACAGACGACGGCTTTAATGCAACAACAGACTATGTAAGAGTTGGTGTAAAAAGTGGAGGTTGTTCTGGTCTCTCCTATGACTTAAAGTTTGATAATAAACAGCAAGAAAACGATAAAATTTTTGAAGACAATGATGTTAAAATTATTGTCGACAAAAAAAGTTTTCTGTATCTAGTTGGTACTACCCTAGAGTTTTCTGGAGGTTTAAATGGAAAGGGATTTGTTTTTAACAACCCTAATGCTAACAGAACTTGTGGATGTGGAGAAAGTTTTTCATTATAATTAAAAGTTAAAATGAGCAAGTATACTGAAGACGATTTAAGAGAAGAATTAGAAACTAAAGAATATGAATACGGTTTCTACACAGATATAGAAAGTGAAACCTTTGCCAAAGGTTTGAATGAAGATGTTGTGCGTGCAATTTCAAAAAAGAAAAATGAGCCAGAATGGATGACTGAATGGCGCTTAAAAGCATTTGAAGTTTGGTCTAAAATGGAAGAGCCTGAATGGGCTAATGTAACCTACAAAAAGCCAGAATTTCAAGAAATTGCTTACTATTCTGCACCTAAACAAAAACCAAAATTAAATAGTATTGACGAAGTAGATCCAGATTTATTGGCAACTTTCGAAAAACTGGGTATCTCCTTAGAAGAACAAAAAAGATTGGCTAATGTTGCTGTAGATATTGTCGTTGACTCTGTTTCAGTTGCTACTACTTTTAAAAAGACTCTAGGTGAAAAAGGAATTATTTTTATGCCTATTTCTGAAGCCATTCAAGAGCATCCAGAATTAGTTAGAAAACATTTAGGTACAGTTGTGCCACCTTCAGATAATTTTTATGCAGCGCTAAATTCAGCAGTATTTTCTGATGGATCATTCTGTTATATCCCAAAAGGAGTTAAATGCCCAATGGAACTCTCAACATATTTTAGAATTAACGAAGGAGGAACTGGTCAATTTGAAAGAACTCTTGTAGTTGCTGATGAAGGAAGTTTTGTAAGTTATCTAGAAGGGTGTACTGCCCCAAGCAGAGACGAAAATCAATTACATGCTGCAGTTGTTGAATTAATTGCTATGGACGATGCCGAAATCAAATACTCAACTGTACAAAATTGGTTTCCTGGCAATAGTGAAGGAAAAGGAGGTGTATATAATTTTGTAACCAAAAGAGGGCTGTGCGAAACCAATGCTAAAATATCATGGACTCAAGTTGAAACAGGATCTGCAATTACATGGAAATATCCAAGTTGTATTTTAAAAGGAAATAATTCTGTTGGAGAATTCTATTCTATTGCGGTTACAAACAATTTTCAACAAGCTGATACAGGTACTAAAATGGTTCACCTGGGGAAAAACACCAAATCAACTATTATATCCAAAGGAATTTCTGCTGGAAAATCACAAAACAGCTATCGTGGATTAGTACAAATTAGTTCTAGAGCAGAAAATGCTAGAAATTTTTCTCAATGTGATAGTCTCTTAATGGGGAATAAATGTGGAGCTCACACCTTTCCTTACATAGAAGTAAAGAATAAAAGCGCTCAAGTTGAACACGAAGCTACTACTAGTAAAATTGGTGAAGATCAGCTTTTCTATTGTAATCAACGAGGTATTGATACTGAAAAAGCCATTGCTTTAATTGTTAACGGCTTTAGTAAAGAGGTATTAAATAAGCTCCCTATGGAGTTTGCTGTTGAGGCTCAAAAATTATTGGAAATTAGCTTAGAAGGTTCGGTTGGATAATCAATAAAAACAACGCTTAGGTGTAAACTTAAAAGTATATAGTAAAAGAACATGTTAAAAATAGAAAATTTACAAGCGAGTGTAGACAACAAATCAATCTTAAAAGGATTGAATTTAAATGTAAAATCTGGTGAAGTTCACGCAATCATGGGGCCAAATGGTGCTGGAAAGAGTACACTCGCAAACATCATTGCTGGAAAAGAAGAATATGATGTTACAAACGGAACAATGGAGCTAAACGGCGAAGATATTAGTGAGTTATCTCCAGAAGAAAGAGCACACAATGGTGTATTTTTATCGTTTCAGTATCCGGTTGAAATTCCTGGAGTTTCAGTAACTAATTTTATTAAAACCTCTATCAACGAAACTCGAAAAGCAAAAGGACTAGAGGACATGCCCGCTAAGGATATGCTAAAAATGATTCGCAAAAAATCTGAACTTTTAGAGATCGATCGTAAGTTTTTATCCCGTTCTCTAAATGAAGGTTTTTCTGGTGGAGAGAAAAAACGTAATGAGATTTTTCAAATGGCAATGCTAGAGCCAAAACTTGCCATATTAGATGAAACAGACTCTGGTCTTGATATTGACGCTCTAAGAATTGTTGCCAACGGTGT
Organism: Flavobacterium sp.; assembly: GCA_015665265.1. GTDB lineage: Bacteria > Bacteroidota > Bacteroidia > Flavobacteriales > Flavobacteriaceae > Polaribacter. The sequence continues at coordinate 40,117 of JADFAM010000005.1, read as the reverse complement.
TAACAAATTAAAATCCAAAGACAATGCTGTTATCGTAATTACTCATTATCAAAGATTACTAGATTACATAGTACCAGACTTTGTGCATGTGTTATATGATGGTAAAATAGTTAAGACTGGTGACGCTTCTTTAGCTTTAGAACTAGAAGCTAAAGGGTACGATTGGATAAAGGAAGAAATTAGCGCTTAATTAAAAATATTTTTTTCAATAGCTTTTTGATAATAATTTTGGAATAATAAATAAAATGGATTTAAAAGAAAAAATAGTTTCATCATACGTTGCTTTTGAAAATGGCGTTAACATAAATTCTGATATTCATGAAATTAGAACTGAGGCTTTTCAAAACTTTGAAAAACTAGGCTTTCCATCAAAAAAATTAGAGGCCTGGAAATATACCTCATTAAACAGTATTCTAAAGGAAGACTATAGTATTTTTCCTAATAAAGAAAAAAGCATCTCACTTGCTGAAGTAAAAAAATATTTTATTCATGATATTGATACCTATAAAATTGTCTTTATCGATGGTAAATACAGTTCTTTTTTATCTGAAACAACTCATGATAATATTGATGTATGCCTAATGTCTTCTGCATTAACCAAAACAAAATACAAACCTGTTATTGAAAATTATTTTAACAAAATTGCTCAGCAAGATAATTTAACTTCATTAAATACCGCTTTTTCTAAAGAGGGCGCCTACATTCATATCCCAAAAAATACGGAGGTTGAAAAACCTATTCAGATTATTAATTTTACTACTGGTGAGGAAAGCGCTACAATGCTACAACCAAGAAATTTAATTGTTGTAGATCAAAATGCGCATGTTCAAGTTATTGAAAGACATCAAAGCCTAACAAGTAATGCCGCATTAACAAATGTAGTCACCGAAATATTTGCAGACAGACATTCTACTGTAGATTTTTATAAAATACAAAATGACCATATTGAAGCTTCATTAGTTGACAATACTTTTGTTGAACAGCAATCAAATAGTGTTGTTTCAGTTCATACTTTTTCATTTGGTGGTAATATTACAAGAAACAACTTAAACTTCTTTCAAAAAGGAGAACACATAGATTCTATTTTAAAAGGAATTACTATTATTGAAGGAAAACAACATGTAGATCATCATACCTTAGTTCATCATATTGAACCAAACTGTGAAAGCCATCAAGATTATAAAGGAATTTATGATGAGCGCTCTACTGGCGTTTTTAACGGTAAGGTAATCGTAGAAAAAGAGGCTCAAAAAACCAATGCTTATCAAAAGAATAATAATATTTTGATGAATAACAAATCTACTATTAATGCAAAACCTCAATTAGAGATTTTTGCAGATGATGTAAAATGTTCTCATGGGTGTACCATTGGACAATTAGATGAACAGGCATTGTTTTATATGCAACAACGAGGTATTCCTAAAAAAGAAGCCAAAGCACTTTTAATGTATGCTTTCGCTAATACAGTTCTTGAAAGTGTAAAAATTCCTGAAGTTAAAGAAAGAATTACGAAGTTAATTGCTACCAAGTTAAACGTCAATATTGGTTTTAACGTATAAAAAATTAGACAAAAAACAGGCTTTTAAGCCTGTTTTTTTTAAATCTTATACCTTTACATTTCTAGGTAGTCTAATGCTAAAGCAGACAATGTTTTAACTCCTAAAACAAATCCGCTTTCATCTAAAATAAAATCTGGTGTATGGTGTCCTGCAGCTTTCTCTGGACTAAGATCTAAAGGTTTTCCTCCTAAAAAGAAATATAACCCAGGAACTTTTTGTTGAAAAAAAGAAAAATCTTCTGCTCCAGTTATTGCATCAACCTCAATTACATTTTCCTTCAAAGCTATTCTTTGTAACGTAGGAAGCATCTGACTCGTTAACTCTATGTGATTAAATGTTATTGGATATCCTTTATCTATCTCTATACTAGCTTCAGCCCTAAATGCTTTTGCAATGTCTGGAACCATTTCTTTCATTCTTTTATTAATAAAGTCTTGCATCCCATAGTCTAAAGTTCTAATAGTTCCTACTATAGTGGCTTTCTCAGGTATAATATTACTTCTTATTCCCGCATTAATCATTCCTACAGTAATTACTGCACCTTCTTTTGTTAACTCAGACTCTCTACTTATTATTGTTTGTAGTCCGTTTATTATTTGAGCGGATGCAACAATTGGATCAACACTTGCCCATGGTCTAGAACCGTGAGCTTGCTTCCCCATCACATCTATTTGGTAAGATTGAGATGCTGCCATAATCCCTCCTGGTTTGTATGTAATCTTACCTGCATCTAGACCCGCAGCAATGTGTAAACCAAAAATAGCATCTACATCAGGATTTTTTAAAACACCTTCTTTAACCATTAACTCTGCTCCTCCTTCTTCACCTTTTGGAGCCCCTTCTTCTGCCGGCTGAAAGATAAATTTAATGGTTCCATGAATATCATTTTTCATTTGAGATAATACTTCTGCAACACCCATTAATATGGCTACATGAGAATCATGACCACAGGCATGCATTACACCCGTTTCTTTTCCATTATATGTAGATCTTACATTAGATTTAAAAGGCAAATCATTTCTTTCTGTAACAGGAAGTGCATCAATGTCTGCTCGTAATGCAACAACTTTTCCTGGCTTTTTACCTTTTAAAATTCCAACAACTCCTGTTTTAGCAACTCCAGTTTGGACAGAAATCCCTATGTTTCTTAAATGAGTTTCTATGTATTTGGCTGTCTCAAATTCTCTGTTAGACAACTCAGGATTCTGGTGAACATGCCTTCTCCATTCGATAACTTTTTGTTCTATTTTGTCGGATAATTTATTAATTTTTTCATCATTCTTTTGTCCAAAAGCCGATCCTATTGTTAATAGAGAAAAGCAAAAAATAATTGCATATTTCATTGTGTAATGTATTTATTGAATTGATTGTATTATTTCCTTTAAAAATTTATTTTCATTGTAGTTTTTTAATCCCAATCGAACAATTACCATCTCCTGATCTGGAAGGATATATACTCGTTGCCCTTGATACCCATCTGCATAAAACATATTAGAAGGAACGTCTTTCATTTTATTCCCGGCATTTAACCAAAAATGAGCCCCATAGCTATTATTTGAGGTGGGGGTTGGTTGTGTCACATAATCTATCCATTCAGGAGAAAAAATTTGGGTCCCATTCCAGTTCCCTTTGTGTAAATATAACAATCCAAATTTTGCCCAATCTCTAGGAGTTGCCCAAGCATATGAAGAAGCTACATAATGACCTTTTACATCAGTCTCAATAATCATAGAATTCATGCCTATTTTATCGATTAATTCACGATACCAGTAGTCTAGATATTCTTGCTGGCTCCCTAGCTTTTGTCTTAAAATTCCTGACAACATATTTGAAGTACCAGAAGAATAATTCCATGAAGAATTAGGGGAGTCTATTAACTGTTGTTTTTGTTGCATCTTAGTCATGTCATCCTCTAGAAACAACATTTTTGTAACGTCTGATATCTTATCATAGTTTTCATCCCAAGCTAATCCACTATTCATTTGCAACAAATTATGTAGAGTTATTTCTTTTCGATCATCATTTTCCCATTCTAATATAGGTGCTCTCTCCTGAACTGATAACTTTCCTTGGTACTGCATGATTCCGAAAACAGTGCTTAAAATACTTTTTGTCATAGACCACCCAAGTATTCTAGAATCTTTAGTAAAACCCTTAGCGTACCTCTCTGCAATTAGTTGGTTTTTATACAACACTAGAACAGCTCTTGTTTGATGTAAATTTTCAAAAATTGAAGAAACTGCTGAGTCTAATTTTTCATAATTTATAGTATTAAATAGAGTGTCTTTTTGAGGTTTGTTTCCAAAAGGGTAGGCTAATGACGTGTTTCTAATGAAGCGTTTTGGAATTAATTCTTTTTTACTAGCATCATACCCTTTTGTAATCAATACGCTCCCTAAACCATTTCTATAAACTGCTTTTCTTGTTAATAAGCCTAATGTAGACGCTGATGCAGAATTATTTTCAAGACTTACTGCGGTGCTTGCCAAGTTTATCGGTGAAAAATTATTGTCTGTCGCATCTGTAAAAGCTGCTGTTCTGTTTGCTACAAAAATTGAAGAACTAGTGTTTTTTGCTGCATATCCTGAAATAATATTAAGTTTAGGATAATTTATTATTATTACAAGTAGTAGTGTTGCTGATAAAAGTAGTAGAATTCTTTTAGTAATTTTCATATAACAAGGGTTCGGTAATTACAAAAATAAGAATAAAATAACAGGTTTATTAAAAGATTTATCTTTGATGCCCTACCTTTGTGTCTCAAAATCAATAGAATGTTTCCAGTAGAAAAAATTCGGGCAGATTTTCCAATATTACAAAGGGTGGTCAATGGAAAACCTTTGATTTATTTTGACAATGCCGCAACTTCACAAACTCCAAAGATTGTGATTGACGCAATTGTTGATTACTACACGAATTACAATGCGAACATTCATAGAGGTGTTCATACGTTAAGTCAAGAAGCAACAGACAAGTATGAACAAGCTAGAGAAACACTAAAAACTCATTTTAATGCAAAATATGCTTACGAAATGATTTTTACCTCAGGAACTACGCATGGAATTAATATAATTGCTTCAGGCTTCTCTAATCTGCTTAAAAAAGGAGATGAGGTTATTGTTTCTGCTTTAGAACACCACTCTAACATTGTTCCTTGGCAAATGTTGTGTGAAAAAACAGGTGCTAAATTAAATGTTATTCCCATGAATGAGGATGGAGCTCTAATGATGAGTTCATATGATGAGTTGCTTTCAGATAACACAAGATTAGTTTTTTGTAATCATATTTCAAATGCACTAGGCACCATAAACCCTATAGAGGAAATTATTGAAAAAGCACATCAAGTAGGGGCGGCTGTTTTAATTGACGGGGCGCAATCTACACCTCATATGATAGTAGACTTTCAAAAACTAGATGTAGACTTTTATGTAACCTCTGCTCATAAAATTTGCGGCCCTACTGGTGTAGGACTTTTATATGGTAAAAAGGAATGGCTAGAAAAGCTCCCACCCTACCAAGGTGGTGGTGAAATGATTGAAACAGTTACTTTTAAAAAAACTACTTATGCGGGGTTGCCTCATAAATTTGAGGCAGGAACCCCAAATATTTGTGGGGGTATTGCTTTTGGTGTGGCCATCGATTATATGAATTCAATCGGCTTTGACGCCATTAATAAGTATGAACAAGAGCTCCTTGAATACGGAACTCAAGAGTTATTAAAAATTAATGAGCTCAAAATTTATGGCACCTCAAAGAAAACCTCTGTTATTTCTTTCAATGTAGGTACTATTCATCCATATGATATTGGATCTATTCTTGATAAATTAGGAATAGCCGTTAGAACTGGACATCATTGTGCTCAGCCAATCATGGATTTTTATAAAATACCAGGTACCATAAGAGCTTCTTTTGCATTTTATAATACGAAAGAAGAAATCGATGTTTTTGTCAAAGGCGTAAAAAGAGCAATCTTAATGTTAAGCTAAACAGGCCTTTTCAATAAAATTACTGTTTTTATTATCTTTATAAAAATAGTCCTATGAAAAAAATAACTCTTCTAATTTTTGCAAACTGTTTCTTGTTCTTTAGTTGTTCTTCTTCAAAGCATATAGATCGTTTTCAGAAAATACAATACAAATCGATAACTCGAGGATATTCAACACAAATTCTACTACAAGGAGATACGCTAAAATATTTTCAAAATAATAATGAAACTCTTTCTTTAATTATCTCTAAAGAGGTTAAAAACTCTTTAAATAAGTTACTTAAAAAGGTTCATCCTGAAACAATAGGTCTTATTAAAGCTCCTACAAATAAATTTCAATATGATGGGGCTATGTATACAACCTTAGAAGTAATTTGGAATGGGAAAAATTATAAAAGTAACGGATTTGATGATGATAACCCACCTAAAAAACTGAGCTCTTTTATAAACTTCTTGCTACGTTTAGTTAAATAAAAAAGGCAACCAATTGGTTGCCTTTTTTATTTAAAATATCTTTTTAAATTATATTAATAATCAAAAGTTAATTTAAGAACAGTTCTACGTCCAATTACTGGCATACTTGGGAATGCTCTATACTTCTGATCTAAAACATTAGTTGCAGATAAATCTAATTTTAGATTATCAGAAACGTTATATCCTATATTCACATCAAATAAATTTTTCTCTTGTACTTCACCAGAGAAAAACCCTTGGTTTGAATAAAAAGAATCGTCATGTTGATAAGCAACCGAACCTCTTACTTTGTCTTTTGAATATTGAACACCTGCTCTGTATTTGAATTTTGGAGCATTTAAGTAAGAAGAGAATGGTAATCCGTCATCGTTAGATTCTCCAGGAATCCATTCATTCTGACTTAACCACGAAGTATTAAACCATAACGTAAAGTCATCATTTAAGAAATATTCCATAGCTAAATCTGCACCCACATGACTTCTTGTAGCACCATCGAAACGACGGTATCCTGCAGGAATATGCATCAAGCCGTCTCCTTGAGGTACAGCTGTTGTTTCTACAGTACCAAATATTGGGAATAAAGGTGATACTGCTGCTTCAAAACCAGCTCCACCCTGTGTGAATGCACCTCCAACTGAGGCTGCTGCACTTGAAATTGTTCCTCCAATTACTGCACCAATAGGTGCAATTGCTGGAGATCCAGGGAAAAGAGCATCTGCTGGCGCTCCTGTATCCCAAATAGACTGTGGAATTCCTGCCGCAGTATATTGAGCTTGTACAGCTCCTGTTACAGCCCCTATTACTCCTGGGTCAGAAGCAAAATCTGCTCCTACTTGAGCCCCTAAATCATTTGCTATATCTGCTCCTACCAAATTAAATGTAGGGCCAATAGCTGTAAATTGAGTAAATCCTTTTCTTTCATAAGTATATACATCTAAGGCAACAGATAATTTATTTGCAATTAACCCTTTATATCCTACTTCAAAAGAATTTAATGTTTCTACTGCAGATCGGCCTGTGCCTGTTAATTCATCCATTGGCTCTCCATTGAATAAATTATATCCTACTAGTTGCCCTGTTCCTCCTGAAGGTACATACCCGTTAAAGAAATTTTGAACCACTGGCAATAAAGCATTTCCTGCTAAGCCTCCATACAATGCAGTTAATGTAGGTTCAGCAACAGCTCCATAAGCATACGCTAAAGGAAGTGAAGTTGCTCCATAAGGAAGGTCAGGTAATCCTGGTACTGATAAATCTATTGTAGGATTGTCTGGAAACACTTGTGGTGCATATTGCCCAGATAACCAAACATCTGCAATTCCAGGTGCTAAAACAGACACTGGAAAATCTATATTTTGTTGTAAAGCTGAAGGCCCTGTGTTTGCTTTATTAAATGACGCTCTGAACGTATGATTGTCGTTAGCTTTGTATACTATTGCAACTCTAGGCGCAAAAGCTCCTTCATCGATAAAATTGAACTTGTCATATCTTCCTGCATAAGTAATATCTAACTTATCACTAATTTTAGAAGTTCCCTGAAGGTAAGCTCCTGTTATAATATAGTCGTCTCTATCTTCATTGATACCGTAAAGAGTATTTGCTGTCATAGATTTTGAATTTCTATAATCAGTACCTATTGTAAAATTAGTATTTAAAAATTTTGGAACGTCAAAGTTGTATTGAAGTTGAGCCTCTAAAGAATTTCTTTCAGCAACTTGTCTTAAACCTGTTTGGTATAAAAATGTAGGGTTTTCATCGTTTCCACCATCATTATAATTGTAATATACTTGAGCAAATAATCCTCCTGATTGAACTCTACCTTGAACCCAGTAATCATTTCCTTGTTGATATCCAGCTCCTTGTGAGTTAAAAAAGACTCCTCCTCCATTTGCGAATCCTGCAGAAAGAAAAGCAGTAGTTTCGTCTGTAGGTCTAAACTCTAAATGTATATTTGCTGAATAATTTTTATATTCTGTTGCTAAAGGATTACCATCTCCGTTATCATCTAAATCTGTAAGGGATAATAACTGTTCTCCAGGTTGAGTAGGATCTACTCTCCCATTTACAATAGCTGGTTGAGAAACAGTTGTTTGTAAACTAGAAATAAAATCAGCATCTTCCACAGGGTCCAACTCAAAGTCTTTTCCTTTCATATATCTTACATTAACTTTAAATCCAAATTTATCATTGTCATTTTTAAAAGCATGTCGAACAGTCATCCCTGTTGTGCTTAATGTACCTCCAAGCATTTCTACCGTAGTTCCTGGATAATCAATTGGGCTTTTAGACATGAAATGTACAACCCCTGAAGTAACTCCAGGACCATATAAGGCTGAAGCCGCACCTCTAACAACTTCTACTCTTTGAATATCTATATTAGACATTCCTGTTTGATTACTGTAAAAAGTTCCTGCAGAAGGTGTTACTAAATAACGGTAGTCTAATATTGGAAATGTAGAAGTTCCAAATACGCCAGAACCGGCACGCATTTCAATATTAATTGTATTTGCAGATTGTTGTTGCATCTGTACACCAGCGATATTTGCTAAATTCATCACGGGGTCAACCGCTGCTGCTGAATTTAATATGTCTTTAGGTGTAATGATACTTACAGAAGCTGGTGCTTCTTGCACTTTCTGTCTTCTTCTAGATGCTGAAAATACTATTTCTTCAAGAGAGGTAGCATCTTCTTCAAGACTTACCATTACTTCTTGATTGTTTTTAGTTATTTCAACACTCATGGCTTTGAAGCCAAGCATAGAAATTTCGATTGTGAAAGGAGGAGCAGCATTAACTTTAAGTGAGAATTTACCATCAAAGTCTGTTGTTGTTCCAATTGCTTTACCAGAAACCTTAACATTAGCTCCTAAAAGGGTTTCACCTGTTTGTGCGTCTTTAACCAATCCTGTAACGGTGGTTTGTGCTAGCATTGTTGCGCTAGCAAGCATAACAAATGCAAAGAATATTGTCTTTTTTATCATGATATAAATTGTTTATTAACTAAGACGAATGTACGATATTTTTTGATTTTTGTAATATTTTTGTAATATTTTTGAGTTATTCATGAGTGATAATGTAACTTTTTATCAAAATCTTATTTTAAATTGAATTGATTTTTTATAACAATCTATTGTAACTTTGCCTTTTAATTATTCTTCTTTTGAAAATTATTCATTCTATTTCTAATTTTAGTTCTTCTAGTAAGACTATCGTTACTATTGGCACATTTGATGGTATACATGTTGGTCACCAAAAAATATTGAAAGATTTAATTAATACCGCCAAAAGAGAGGATAAAAAATCTGTTCTTCTTACTTTTTTTCCTCATCCAAGAATGGTTTTACAAAAAGACAAAGGCATCCTCTTGTTAAATACAATCAATGAGAAATCTTTTTTATTGAAAAAAATGGGGCTAGATTTTTTGATTATTCATCCATTTAGTAAGGAGTTTTCTAGATTAACGGCTCTTGATTTTGTGAGAGATGTATTGGTTAATAAATTAAATACCTCAAGACTAATTATTGGTTATGACCACCATTTCGGTAAAAATAGAGAAGGTAATATTCACCAGTTAAAAGAATATAGTTTATTATATGATTTTGATGTTGAAGAAATTCCTGCCCAAGACATTGACGATGTTTCTGTAAGTTCTACCAAGATTAGAACAGCATTACAAAACGGTGAATTAAAAACCGCAAACAAGTACCTTGGATACCGTTATTTATTGAATGGCATTGTAGTTGACGGTGAAAAACTTGGTTCTAAAATTGGCTTCCCAACAGCAAATATTAATATAGAAGAATCTTACAAACTAATACCAAAAACAGGGGTTTATATAATTACTGCAATTATTGACGGTTCTGTATATAATGGAATGATGAATATTGGGTTTAACCCTACTGTAAGTGGGAAAAAACAAACAATTGAGGCTCATTTATTTGATTTTCATGAAAACTTATATGGGAAAAAAATAACTATTGAATTACTGTATTTTCTAAGAGATGAGAAAAAATTTCTTTCTGTTGATGAATTAATCGATCAATTAAAAATAGACAAAGAAAATGCTATTTCCTTTCTAGTAAACAATCCATCGTAACTCATTGTAATATTGATTCACTTACTATATCTTTGAACCCTTATAATAATTTAGATCATGTTACAGGTTCAGTTCATCAAAGACAATCAAAAAAAAGTTTTAGAAGGTTTGGCAAAAAGAAATTTTGCTAACGCCAATACTATTATTGATACTGTTCTAAAAGCAGATGAAAACAGAAGAAAAACTCAAGTATTGCTAGACAATACGCTGGCAGAACTAAATACACTTTCAAAAGAGATTGGTCTATTGTTTAAATCTGGTCAAACACAAAAAGCTGCCATTGTTAAAGAAAAAACAAGTCTTCTTAAAGAACAATCAAAAGCTTTAACTGATCAATTAAATACGATTTCGAAAGAGCTAACAGATTTATTGTACCAAATACCAAACATACCTCATGCTTGTGTTGCATCTGGAAAATCTGAGGAAGATAATGAGGAAATTTTTAAAGAAGGTGCTATACCAGACCTTCACAAAGGTTCACTACCTCATTGGGAGCTAGTCAAGAAGTATGATATTGTAGATTTTGAATTAGGAACTAAGATCACAGGTGCTGGTTTTCCAGTTTACAAAGGAAAAGGAGCTAAGCTTCAAAGAGCGTTAATTAACTATTTTCTAGATAAAAACACAGAAGCAGGCTATAAAGAGTTTCAGGTGCCACATCTAATAAATGAATCTTCAGGAATAGGAACTGGTCAGTTGCCAGATAAAGAAGGTCAAATGTATCATGTTGGAATTGATGACTTGTATTTAATTCCTACAGGAGAAGTACCTATTACTAATATGTTTCGTGGTAATATTGTTAATGAGGGTGATTTACCAATATTGTCTACCGGATATACCCCTTGCTTTAGACGTGAAGCCGGAAGTTACGGTTCTCATGTTAGAGGGTTAAATAGATTACATCAATTTGACAAGGTAGAGATTGTAAGGATAGAACACCCTGATAATTCTTATAAAGCCCTAGACGGAATGGTAGAGCATATTAAAGGAATACTCAGAGAATTAAAATTACCGTATCGCATATTGCGTTTATGCGGTGGTGATACTGGTTTTACAGCTGCTTTAACTTATGATTTTGAGGTCTTTTCTACAGCGCAAGACAGGTGGTTAGAAATTAGCTCTGCTTCAAATTTTGAAACTTTTCAAGCAAACAGATTAAAACTTCGTTTTAAAAACAAAGAAGGAAAGAATCAATTAGCTCACACTTTAAATGGAAGTTCACTTGCTTTGCCAAGGGTATTGGCAGGAATTCTTGAGAATTATCAAACAGAAGAGGGTATCCAAGTGCCTGAGGTTTTAATCCCTTACACTGGCTTCTCTGTTATTAATTAGCAATTACAGCTATCATTAATCTCTTGTATTTATTCATTTCTAAAAGGGCTTTAAAATAATTACTTATTTGACCAGACCCCATGAATTCTATTGAGTTTGTTTTTGCTATTTCGTATTTTTTATTTAAATCTTTCATTGTTGTTTTTAATTTAGCGGGATTAATATTATTATATTTAAGTTATTTCAACAAGTATGCCAAAATTTTGGAATGGCCCTCGGAAATAGCAAAGTTTTAATGAAGTTTAACATTTGAGTTGATTATCTTTGAAAGAGATGAAGAACATTCTACTCATAATAGCGCTATTTTCTGTTAGTTTTGTTTTGTGTCAGAACAACCTTAGTTTGGCAGAGAGTTATTTTCGTGAAGGAGAGTACGAGAAAGCAACTCAGCTATATGAATCACTAGAAAAAAACAATCCTTATAATACCAGGTACCTAAAACGTTTAATTACTTGTTACCAAGAGACAAATAATTATGAAAAAGTATCAGAGCTTCTTCAAAAAAAGCAACTCAACAACCCATCTCAGCACTACTTAAGAATAGAAGTAGGATATAACTTTGATCAGCAGAAAAAGCCAATATTAGCAAAAAAAGAATATGATTTTGCTATTAAGGCAATTGAATCAAACCCAAGTTTAGGAGGTATTATGGGAAGGATGTTCCAGCAAAATAATCTCTTAGATTATGCCTTAAAAGCATACTCAAAAGCATTGGACTTCAATAAAGATGCTAGTTTTGAATACCAAATAGCTCAAATTTATGGTGAAAAAGGAGCATATCAAAAAATGTTTGATTCTTGCATGGAACTATTAGAAAAAGATGAAAATTATCTCGGTGGCATTCAACGTTATATAAGTAGATATATTAGTGATGATGCCAATGATACAATCAATATTTCTTTAAAAAAATCGATTTTAAAAAAATCGATTAGCAATCCAAAAAATATTTGGAATGAATTATTAAGTTGGCTTTTTACAAAACAAAAACAATATGGCAGAGCTTTCATTCAAGAAAAAGGACTTTTTAATAGAGGTCTAGAAAATGTTGAAACAATTTTTCGGTTAGGTAAAATAGCCTTTAATAACCAAGACTATGAAATTGCAAGAAATTGTTATTTATTCTTGCTTGATCACACAAATTTTATTGAAGAAAAACTCACTGCTGAATTATATCTTTTAAAAATTTCAGTAAAAAATGCAGACAAAAACAACCTTGTTTTGTTTGAAGAAAAACTAAAAGAATATGGGGTTAATAGAAACACATTAGAAATTCAATTAGAATTTGCAGACTATTTAACTTTTAAAAATAATACTCCTCAAAAAGCTATAAGAGTGTTGGAAAAAGCACTAAGTTTTTCTTCCTCTAAGTTTAAAAAAGCAAGAATAAAATTAAAATTAGGAGAGATACTTGTTTTTGTAGGAAAATTTAATGAAGCTCTGATTTATTTTTCTCAAGTACAAACCAAACTTAAAAACCACCCTTTATCTCAAGAGGCACGTTTTAAAGTGGCACAAACCTCCTATTTTAAAGGAGATTTTAAATGGGCAAAATCTCAATTAAAAATTTTAAAAAACGCTACAACTCAACTTACTGCAAATGATGCGGTTGACTTATTCTTACTAATTTCAGATAACGAGTCTAAAGATTCTATTCCTTCAGGGCTAGAAGACTTTGCAAAAGCAGAATTACTGGCTTATCAAAATAAAAACACTACAGCTATTACACTGTATTCCAAGATCTTAAAAAAACATCGAGGGCAATCTATAGAAGACGAAGCTTTGTTTAATCAGGCAAAACTTTTTGTTGCAGAACAACGATATGAATTGGCAGTTACAAACCTATTAAAAATAATTTCTATTGATCCTGAAGGAATTTTAACAGACAACTCGTATTATTTATTAGGCGAAATTTATAAAAACAACATAAAAGACTTTGAAAAAGCTTCTGAATACTATCAAAAAATTATCTTTGAAAAACCGTCAAGTATCTATTTAGTTGATGCAAGACAAAAATATAGAGAACTAAGAGGAGACAACATCGAATAAAAGATCTGTCATAATCCTTTTCATCTGAAAACAACCTATGTATATTTATAACGTTACAATGAATATAGACGAAAGCATTCACAACGAATGGTTTTTATGGATTCATAAACACATACAAGACGTTCTTGCATCAGGCTTCTTTGTTTCTGCAAAACTTACACAGGTTTTGGTAGAAGAAGAGATGGGTGGAGTTACCTATTCTGTTCAATACACTGCAAAAAGCAAAGAGGATTTAAATGACTATTATACCAATGCTGCTCCTAAATTAAGAAATGAAAGTATGAAGAAGTTTGCAGATAAAATGATCTCCTTTAGAACAGAATTAAAAGTTGTCAAAGAATTTTACCCACCTAGCTCACATAATTAAATATGAAATTAAAAACACCATCTTCTAGACGCATAGTTGTTTATACGGGTGTCTCACTTCTTATCTCAGGAGGATTTACAGGGTATTTGTATTGGGGTGAAGAGCCACAAGAATCAATTGGAGGTTTTTTATGTGGACTAGGAGTAAGCCTCATATTACTTTCTAATGTTACGTTAAAAAAGAAATGACTGTAAGAGCAAAAAAACACCTAGGGCAACACTTCTTAAATGATGAAGACACTGCAAAAAATATTGCAAATTCTTTGTCGGGAGTTGGATATGATACTGTTCTAGAAATTGGTCCAGGAATGGGTGTTTTAACAAAGTATTTATTAAAAAGTGAGGCACAAATTAATGTTATAGAAATTGACAGGGATTCGGTTGCATACTTAAATAATGATTTTAAAAATGAGCATGTAAAGCTAGACACGTCAAATACTAAATTTAAAATTATTGAAGGTGACTTTTTAAAACAAGATGTCCCAACTTTTTTTAATAAAAAGCAAGTTGCTATTATCGGAAATTACCCCTACAATATCTCTTCTCAAATTATATTTAAAGCCATTGAAAATCGAGAATATATTCCCGAATTATCTGGTATGTTTCAAAAAGAAGTTGCTAAAAGAATTGCAGAAAAGGAAGGAAGTAAGGTGTATGGAATTATTTCTGTATTAACTCAAGCTTTTTATGATGTAGAGTATTTGTTTACTGTTCCACCATCCGTTTTTAATCCTCCACCAAAAGTAGACTCTGGAGTTATAAGACTTATTAGAAAAAAAGATTTTTCTCTGTCTGTAGATGAAAAGTTGTTTTTTAGAGTCGTGAAAACAGCTTTTAATCAACGAAGAAAAATGTTGAGAAGTAGTTTAAAGTCTTTCAAACTTTCGGATACCTTAAAAGAAGATACTATATTTGCGATGCGACCTGAACAATTGTCTGTAAACGAGTTTATTAAACTCACGCATAAAATAGCAACTGATGTCATTTGAGATTACTACAGAATTTTTAGAAAAACTAACCTCTTACATAAAGGGTTCTAAAAACAAGTCTATAATTGGTTTGTTTGAAGAAATGCATTATGCTGATGTTGCTGAAATTCTAGACGAACTATCTTTTGACAAGGTGGTTTATATTATAAAACTTCTTGACAGCGAAAAAACTTCGGCTGTATTAATGGAGTTAGACGAAGATATTCGGGAAAAAATACTTCAAAACCTTTCTGCTAAAGAAATTGCTGAAGAGGTTGAAGAGTTAGATTCTGATGATGCCGCAGATATTATAGGGGAACTTTCAGAAGAAAGACAAGAGGCTGTAATGTCTCAAATTGAAGATGAAGAACAGGTTAAAGAAATTGAGGAACTTCTTACCTATGATGAAGATTCTGCTGGAGGTTTAATGGCAAAGGAATTGGTGAAAGTGAATGAAAACTGGAGCGTTCTTAAATGTGTTCGTGAAATGAGAATGCAGGCAGAAAAAGTAACTAGGGTTCACTCTATTTATGTTGTTGATGACTTAGCCAAACTGAAAGGGAGGCTCTCTTTAAAAGATCTTTTAATAACTTCTACAAAAACAGCTATTTCAGAAGTATATATTCCTAATGTAGATTTTGTAAATGTTCATGATAACTTAGACGAAGTTTCTAACAAAATGCGAAAATATGATTTAGAGGCCATTCCTGTTGTTGATAATGACGGTATTTTATTAGGGAGAATTACCATTGATGATATTGTTGATGTAATCAAAGAAGAAGCGGATAAGGATTACCAATTAGCAGCTGGTTTAACTCAAGATGTTGAAGCAGATGACAGTATTCTTCAGTTAACTAAGGCAAGATTACCTTGGTTATTTCTTGGTCTTTTAGGTGGAGTAGGTGCTTTTTTAATCATGCAAATGTTTGAAAACACCTTTAGCGAAAATGCTATTTTATTCTTTTTTACCCCTTTAATTGCTGCCATGGCAGGTAATGTTGGTGTACAATCATCAGCTATTATTGTACAAGGATTAGCAAATGATGATGTAAAAGGAAGTATAAATAGTAGACTAATAAAAGAAATGTTGTTGGCAACGTTAAATGGAATTGTTTTAGCGCTCTTTTTATTTCTATTTGTATGGTTATCTGTTGGAAATATTAATACGGCATTAGCTATTTCTGTTTCTCTTGTGGCGGTTGTTATTGTTGCAGGATTAATAGGCACTTTTGTTCCTTTATTTTTAAATAAGCAAGGAATTGACCCGGCAATTGCTACAGGCCCATTTATTACCACTAGTAATGATATTTTTGGAATTTTAATTTATTTTATGATTGCAAAAATAATACTAGGTATATAGACCCTACTTAATTTTTTGAGAGAGATCCCAAAGTACCACACCACAACTCACAGAGATATTTAAGGAGTGTTTAGTTCCTTTTTGAGGGATTTCAATGCAATAGTCTGATTCTGAAACAACGTCTTGTTGAACTCCCTTCACCTCGTTTCCAAACACAATAGCAAGTTTTTTATTTGATTCAAAAGAAAAATGATCTAGCATCACGCTATTTTTAACCTGTTCTATTGAAGCTACTGTAATGCCTTCAGATTTTAATGCTCTTACAAGAGATAACGTGTCTTCTTTATACTCCCAATCTACAGATTCTGTTGCTCCTAGTGCTGTTTTATGAATTTCTCGATGAGGAGGAGTGGCTGTTATGCCACACAAATATATCTTTTCAACTAAAAAAGCATCGCTTGTTCTAAATACAGAGCCAATATTGTTTAAACTTCTAATATTATCTAACACCACAATAATTGGTGTTTTTGTGGTGTTTTTAAACTCAGATACCGAGATACGTCCTAGTTCGTTATTTCTTAGTTTTCTCATAAAAAGTTCTATCTTTAAACACTTGTAGTAAACAACAGTAAAACTAACTGAAAAATTCTGAAATTTGGCAAAATCTAAGCCCAAAAAGATAACACCCCTAATGAAGCAGTACAATGCAATCAAGGTTAAATATCCTGATGCTATCTTGCTTTTTAGAGTTGGTGACTTTTATGAAACCTTCGGTGAAGACGCAAAAAAAGCTGCAGGAGTATTAGGAATAATTCTTACCAAAAGAGGCGCTGGAAGCGATTCTGAGACAGCTTTGGCCGGATTTCCTCACCATTCTCTAAACACTTATTTGCCAAAATTGGTAAAAGCTGGGATGCGTGTTGCAATATGTGATCAGTTAGAAAACCCAAAAATGACCAAAACCATCGTAAAACGTGGTGTTACAGAGCTAATAACCCCAGGAGTATCTTTAAATGATGAAGTGCTTCAATCAAAGTCTAATAACTTTTTAGCTGCGGTACATTTTGGAAAACGACTACTAGGAGTTTCTTTCTTAGATGTTTCTACTGGAGAATATTTGTTAGCTCAAGGAAATGAAGAATATATAGACAAGCTGCTACAAAACTTCAATCCTTCTGAAGTATTAGTTCAAAAACAATTCAAAAAAAAATTTAAAGAACTTTTTGAAGACCGTTTTTATACTTTTTTCCTTGACGACTGGGTCTTTCAAAAAGAATATAGTGTTGATTCTTTACACAATCATTTTGGTGTAAACTCTTTACGTGGTTTTGGTGTGGATGAAATTCCTGAGGGTATTATAGCTGCTGGTGCAGTATTATATTACCTGTCAGAGACGCAACACAACAACCTAAAACACATTCAAAATATTAGCAGAATTGCGGAGGATAAATATATCTGGATGGATCGTTTTACTGTTCGTAATTTAGAGCTATATCACGCTTCATCACACAATGCCGTAACATTATTAGATGTCATTGATAAAACAATTTCTCCAATGGGAGGAAGGTTGTTGAAAAGATGGTTAGCGCTTCCTTTAAAAGATGTTAAAAAAATTCAACACAGGCATGAATTGGTTAAGCACTTTATTGAAAATGACAGTTTCTCCGAAACCATTAAGTTTCAGTTACATCAGATTAGTGACATTGAGCGTTTAGTTTCCAAAGTTGCCACAGGAAAAATCTCTCCTAGGGAGTTAGTTTTACTTAAAAACTCTTTAAAGGCAATTTTACCCGTCAAAAAAGAAGCTTTAACAAGCAAAAACACCTCCGTAAATAAATTAGGAAACGAAATTTTAGATTGTACTGAAGTAATTTTAAAAATTGATGCCGCCCTTTTTGACGAGGCTCCTGTTAATATAAATAAAGGAAATGCAATTGCAAATGGGGTTTCTGAAGAATTAGATGAGCTAAGAGCTATTTCTACTTCTGGAAAAGAATATTTAGACAATATGTTGGCTCGTGAGAGCAAAAAAACAGCTATTCCTAGCTTGAAAATAGCCTTTAACAATGTCTTTGGTTATTATATTGAGGTAAGAAATACCCACAAAGATAAAGTTCCTGAAGAATGGATTCGAAAACAAACTCTTGTAAATGCTGAACGATATATAACAGAGGAGCTTAAAGAATATGAAACTAAAATTTTAGGCGCTGAAGAAAAAATTCAAGAACTTGAACGACAGTTGTTTTTAAGGTTAATTCAAGAAATTATTGAATTTATAGAGCCTATTCAGCAAAACGCTAAAATAATTGCCCAAATAGACTGTCTGCTGTCTTTTGCTGTGTTGGCAATTTCTAATAATTATATTCGTCCTATTGTAGACCAAAGTACCGAAATAGAAATTAAAAACGGTCGTCATCCAGTTATTGAAAAACAATTACCAATTGGTGAAGAATACATTGCTAATGATGTTGTGTTAAACAGAAGCCAACAACAAATTATTATGATTACTGGGCCGAATATGTCTGGGAAGTCTGCCATTCTTCGACAAACAGCACTAATTGTTTTATTGGCACAAATGGGTAGTTATGTTCCGGCCCAAAATGCAAGAATAGGTGTAGTTGATAAAATATTTACTAGAGTAGGAGCCAGCGATAATATTTCTATGGGTGAATCTACTTTTATGGTAGAAATGAATGAAACAGCTTCAATTCTTAATAATATTTCCGAGAGAAGTTTAGTATTGTTGGATGAAATTGGAAGAGGAACCTCTACCTACGATGGAATTTCTATTGCTTGGGCTATTGCTGAGTATCTTCATGAGCACCCCTCAAAGGCAAAAACACTATTTGCCACGCATTATCATGAATTGAATGAAATGACCCTAACTTTTGAGCGTATAAAAAACTTTAATGTATCTATTAAGGAGCTTAAAGACACCATTGTTTTCTTGCGTAAATTAGTTTCTGGAGGAAGCAATCACAGTTTTGGAATTCATGTCGCCAAATTGGCAGGTATGCCTAATCAAGTAATTCATAGAGCTACAAAAATACTAAAACAGCTTGAAAAAAATCAAACAAGTGAAGAGGTAAAAGAGACGCTAAAAGAGGTACAACAAGATGAAATGCAGCTTAGTTTTTTTCAACTAGATGATCCTTTATTGGAAGATTTAAGAGAGGAAATTTTAACAACCAATTTAGACACCTTAACACCTATTGAAGCACTTATGAAGTTAAACGAAATAAAGCGGATGTTGATAAAAAAATAAAAGCAATAACAGTTCTTCAATTATTCCCATTTTTATATTCAATCTTTGCTATCTTTGTAGTCTTATGTATGTTAATTTTTTATTTATTGGCGGACCTGAAATTTTTATCATTGTTTTAATAGTGGTAATGGTTTTTGGTGCAGATAAAATTCCTGAAATAGCCAGAGGTTTAGGCAAAGGAATAAGGCAGGTAAAAGAGGCCACGAATGATATCAAAAAAGAAATAAATGACAGTGCAAAAGACCAAGGGTTAGACGCTGGCTTAACAAATGATATTAAAAAAGAAATAAAAGATGCAAAAGAAGGGTTAGATAAGATTACAGGTCCTATTAAGAGAAACTTCTAAATAGTAAACAATTTACATATCACAAGCTGATTTTTCCAGGATACGTTCTTCTTATACAACTCTACTAATTGAAAGACCGTCTCTAATTGGCAACAAAACAGTCTCTACTCTTGGATCTGAGTTTAATAAACGATTATACTCTAGGAGCGCTTTCGTATCGATGTCTTTTTTGTCTAACTTTTCTACAACTTTCCCGCTCCACAAAACGTTGTCTGATAAAATAATCCCTCCTTTTTTCATTTTACCTATTACTAGGTTAAAATAATTGCAATAATTTGATTTATCGGCATCTATAAATACTAAATCAAACTTTTTATCAAGCGTTGGAATAATCTCTACTGCGTTTCCAATATGTTGTTTAATTTGATCTCTAAATCCAGATTTTTTAAAATATTTATTTTGAATATCCTCGAGCTCTTCGTTTTTGTCTATGGTGTCAATTGTTGCTTCATTAGAGATTCCTTCAGCAATACAGATAGCAGAATATCCTGTATAAGTTCCTATCTCTAAAATATCTTTCGGGTTAATTATCTTAGAAATCATTGATAAGATTCGTCCTTGAAAGGCACCGCTTAACATTCTAGGATTGAGCACTCTTTGCCAGGTCTCTTTAGTTAATTCTTGAAGTATTTGAGGTTCTTTTTGCGAGTTATCAACTACATATTCATCTATTTTTTCTGGAAGAAAATTCATGCTCTTATAAAAAATTAAACTATTCTTTTACGTATCTTTTTTCTATCTCCTTTTTTAAAAACTCTTTTTCGCTTAGGGTCATACAAAGCGAGATTTGTTTCTTTTTATCATCGTTGGATTTATTTCTGCAAAGCTTTGTTAAAAATACATTTTGTTTTGAATATTTAGTACAAATTTTACAGCATAGAAAATGGATATTTAGCTGTATTTTTTCAAAAATGGTAGCTTCTTTGTACTGGCTTTTGTCACAAATAGCAACCGCTTGTTTACATGTTATGTTTAGTTTTTTAAACATTTTTTATTTATTAAACCAATTATCTTCCAAACACCTTCTTAACTGAGTTCTAGCTCTATGAATTATAACCCATAGATTAGACGAAGTAATTTCTAATTCATTACATATAACATCTGTATCTATCTCTTGTATCGTTCTCATTTTAAAGACCATTGCATATTTTTCTGGCAGCTTGTCTATACAAGAATTTATTTGATTTTGAAGTTCTTTATTTTCCAACTGCTTTTCGGCCATATTGTTCCACGTTTGAGGAACTCTCTCCTCTAACCAATCACCCTCATTATCACCCTCATTATAGAAATTCATCCTAACTTCTGCTTTCCCTTTTTTAGAATTAATCTTCCTGTAATAGTCAATTATCTTTCTTTTAAGAATTGATACCAGCCAGGTTCTTTCGGTTGCCTTTCCTTCAAAATTCTTTGCGGATTTTAATGCAGAAAAAAAAGTGTCTTGAACAATGTCTTTTGAAAGTTCATAATCACTAACCCTTGCGAGAGTGTATTTAAAAAGATAGTCTGAGTATTTATCTATCCATTTATTTGGGTCTAATTTTTGCAAAACAAGTGATTAAATTATCATTATAATCTTGTATCAAAGATACATTGTTTTATTTTTTTCAAAGGCTAAAGAACTTTGGATAACAAAAAGGTTGGCAAAAAAATTATGATTTATTAAGAAGTGCTTTTCTTTATTTTTTAAGCAGTACACATATATTATGATATTTAGTACTTTTACAAAACCTTAATTAAAAAATTATGTCTGTAGCTAAAAAGCAATACAAAAGAATTACTACTCGGTCATTAGTAGAAATGAAAGCTAATGGAGAAAAAATTTCAATGTTAACAGCATATGACTATACCATGGCTAAAATTGTAGATGGTGCAGGTATCGATGTAATTCTTGTTGGGGACTCTGCATCTAATGTTATGGCTGGTCATGAAACAACTTTACCAATTACATTAAATGAAATGATATACCACGCAAGTTCTGTTGTTAGAGCTGTTGATAGATCTTTAGTAGTGGTAGATCTACCTTTTGGAACTTATCAATCTGACCCAAAAGAGGCGCTACGTTCTGCTATTAGAATTATGAAAGAAAGCGGAGGGCATTCAATAAAAGTAGAGGGTGGTAGCGAAATAAAAGAATCTATAAAAAGAATATTAAACGCAGGTATTCCTGTGATGGGGCATTTAGGTTTAACTCCTCAATCAATTTATAAATTTGGCACCTACACTGTGCGTGCTAAAGAAGATCAGGAGGCAGAACAACTATTGGAAGATGCGTTAATGCTAGAGAAACTTGGGTGTTTTGCAATCGTTTTAGAAAAGGTGCCAGCTGCTTTAGCAAAAAAAGTTGCTGACTCTATTTCTATCCCAGTTATAGGAATTGGCGCTGGAGGTGGGGTTGATGGTCAGGTGTTGGTAACCCATGATATGTTGGGAATGACACACGAATTTAATCCTAGATTTTTAAGAAGATACTTAGATTTATATGAGGAAATGACAGCTGCTTTTAAAAACTATATCTCTGACGTAAAAAGTAAAAACTTCCCCAATAAAAAAGAACAATACTAGATTTGTGAAAATACTACATATAGACACCAATCACCCTTTTTTAATTGAGCAGTTAGCATCTGCCGGGTTTGAGAACCACGAAGACTACTCTTCTTCTAAATCCGATATTGAACAAAAAATAAATAGATATGATGGAATTGTCATACGAAGTCGTTTCGCTATTGACAAATCATTTTTAACAAAAGCAACAAAACTTAAATTTATAGCTAGAGTAGGGGCTGGTCTGGAAAATATAGATTGTGAATACGCTCTAACAAAAAAAATAGAATTAATTGCTGCGCCTGAAGGAAACAGAAATGCTGTTGGTGAACATGCGTTAGGGATGTTATTGTCTCTATTTAATAATCTTAATAAAGCAGACAAAGAAGTTAAGCAAGGGCTTTGGCTTAGAGAAGAAAACAGAGGGGTAGAATTAGATGGGAAAACAGTCGGCATAATTGGGTATGGAAATATGGGAAAATCTTTCGCAAAAAAACTTCGTGGTTTTAATGTTGAGGTTTTATGTTACGACATCAAACCATCTGTTGGTGATGAAAATTGCAAACAAGTTTCTTTAGAGGAACTGCAGGAAAAAGCAGAGGTTTTAAGCCTTCATACTCCACAAACAGCACTTACAGAAAAAATGATAAATACTTCATTTATCAAAAGTTTTACAAAGAATTTTTGGTTGATCAATACAGCTCGTGGGAAATCTGTGGTAACAAAAGATTTGGTTTTGGCATTAAAAACTGGAAAAATACTGGGTGCAGGATTGGATGTCTTAGAGTATGAAAAGTCCTCCTTCGAAAATCTATTTTCTAAAAACCTAATGCCCGATGCATTTAAATATTTGATAGCAACTGAAAATGTTTTGTTGTCTCCTCATGTAGGGGGGTGGACTCAAGAAAGCAAGGAAAAATTAGCACAAACCATTGTTGCTAAAATTAAAGAGAAGTTTTCTTCAAGGAAAAATTTAATAAATTAAAACACTCAATTTCAATGTTTTATGTTTTTTTTATCAAAAAAAATATCTCAAGACCATCCAATTTATAAACAATTCTATGATTACAATAAAAGACATTAAATTAGCCAACAAAAACCTAACGAATTATATCAAATGAAAATTCTATCAAACCATCCAACAGAAATATTAATCTTACTTTTTTTAATTGTTACTTTTATGCAATCTGGAATTGACAAAATAACAGACTGGAAAGGAAATATTGGATTTATAAAATCTCATTTTAAAGATTCTCCTTTAAGAAATAATGTTCCTATGTTACTCGCTATTATTTTAACCATTGAAATAGCTGCGGGTATTTTAATGATCATCGGAACTTATCAGATTTACTCATCTGGTCTCAAAGAAATTGCATTAATAGGAGTAGAACTTTCTGCTGTTGCCTTAATTTTCTTACTTATTGGCCAACGTTTGGCAAAAGATTATACAGGAGCGATGACGCTAGCAGTCTATTTTATCATTACCCTTTTTGGAGTTTTTCTAATGTCATAATTAAAACTGATGCAATAAATAAAATGCATAGGAAAACCTGATTGTAAAACCGCTTTAAACTTCTGTTTTAAGCAGTTTTATTTTTTTTAATAACGTATTGATTAAAAAAGGTGAAAGGATTGCTTAAAAGGCGTTGTTGTCGCTATTCTTGCTTTTTTATAACATAAATCAAAGAGGAATACTCAGAAGAAGCCCTTGCCTTCCAATTTGAGATGAACCCTCTGTAGAGAGCACTCACAAAGTTTGTCTTTCCGTTTTTATATTTTTCGCTCAAGAGAGAAACATAATAAGAATCAAATTTCATAGGAATTGTCTTTTCGACGAACATCTGCTCCTTTAAAAAAAGACGATGAATTGATTGCTGAGAAAAATGCCACAAATGTCTAGGAACATCAAAAGCGGCCCAAAACTCTTTATAATACTTTGCGTCTTCACTCTTAAAATTAGGTACCGCAATAATCAATCTTCCGAAATCGGAAAGCATATTGTTTAAGTTTGAAATAAACTCTGGCAAGTTTTCTACATGTTCTAAAACATGCCAAAGCGTTATTATTTCAAATTTTTGGTTTGAAAATTTTGATACATCCTCCTCAAGTACAATTCCTTTTTCAGCAGCTAAATTTCTAGCGTCATTGTCTGGTTCTGTCCCAAAAACGTTCCAGGTATTATTTTTACAAACTTTTAAAAATTCTCCTGTTCCGGCACCAACATCTAAAATATTTTTTTCTGGTCTAGATATACTATTTTGAAGGCGCAAACTATCATTAATTAATCGTAATTTACGTTTAAGTGTGATGCTTTTTACGGCTTGATATGCTTTATCAAAAAAAGTTTTTTTAGAATCTGTGTGAGAAATATAATCCTCACTCTTATAATAATTAGATAGGTTTTTAGGAACTGGCTTTGTTACCAACATTTTGTACTCATCGTTAAACATAACGCTATAATCCTCACCTGAAACAGTATGATCTTTACAATTTAAATACGGTTTTAAATTTTTGAAAAAGTCTGTTTTCTGTGACATAGATATTATATTGTTCCACGAGGAACATTTGAGTGTTTTTAAAAATCACCTACCCATATAGACCAATAAAACAGAAATATCGCTTGGCGAAACACCGCTTATTCTACTAGCTTGAGAAATGGTTGTTGGTTGAATTTTACTAAGTTTTTCTTTAGCCTCATGAGAAAGAGAATTCACCTTCTTATAATTGAAAGACTGAGGGATGATTACATTTTCTAACCTATTTAACTTATCTGCATTGAGCCTCTCTTTATCTATATAACCGGAATATTTTAGATGAATCTCCACTTGTTCTATAATTTTTTTTCCGATGTTTTCAGAAAGTATAAAGTCTTGTAAGCAGGCCAAATCCTTAAAATCAGATAAGTTTAATTGAGGCCTTGCGGTGATCTTATAGAGCTTGACTGATTGATTAATTTTTGATAGTCCTTTACGATCAAGTATTGGATTTATTTGCTCTTTTGTAACGCTTGTATTTTCTAAGAACTTTATAAACTTTGCTGTTTTCTGTTGTTTTTCGGTCACTCTGTCTAAGCGCTCTTTTGAGGCTAAACCTAATTTATAACCCAAAGGTGTTAGTCTACTATCTGCATTATCTTGCCTAAGAAGTGTTCGGTATTCTGCTCTAGAAGTAAACATTCGATAAGGTTCATCTGTACCTTTAGTGATTAGATCGTCTATTAAAACACCAATATATGCATCACTTCTCTTTAGAGTAAATGGTTCTTTGTCTTGAGTTTTTAACGCTGCATTTACACCTGCCATTAAGCCTTGAGCGGCGGCTTCCTCATAACCAGTGGTTCCATTAATCTGACCAGCAAAGAATAAATTCTCAATTAGTTTAGTTTCTAGTGAATGTTTAAGCTGAGTTGGTGGAAAGTAATCATATTCTATGGCATAACCATATCTAAAAAACTTAACATTTTCAAAACCTGGGATGTGCCTAATAGCTTTGTCTTGTATATCTTCTGGTAGCGATGTGGAAAAACCATTAACATATATCTCTACCGTATTCCAGCCCTCAGGTTCTACAAAAACTTGGTGCCTGTCTTTAGATGCAAAACGATCTATTTTGTCTTCAATTGATGGGCAATAGCGAGGACCGGTTGACTGAATTCTACCAGTAAACATCGGTGACCTATCAAAACCTTCTTTTAATATTTCATGAACTTTAGAATTTGTGTGTGTAAGATAGCAAGATCTTTGTTTTTCTAAAGGCGTTGTATCTAAATAAGAAAAAGTTTCTGTTATTTTATCACCAGGCTGTTCTTCCATTTTAGAATAATCTAAAGACCTTCCGTCAACTCTAGGAGGAGTTCCTGTTTTCATTCTTCCAGACTCAAACCCCTTTAAAACAAGGTCTTCAGTAATTCCTGTAGAAGAGCTTTCGCCGGCACGACCTCCTCCAAAAGTTTTTTCACCTATATGGATTAAACCGTTTAGAAACGTTCCTGCAGTTACAATAACAGTTCTAGCCTTAATATGGAGGCCTAATGCGGTCTTTACGCCCGAGATTTTATTTCCTTCAAAAAGAAGTCCGTTTACAGAATCTTGATAAAAATCTAAATTATTTGTTCCCTCTAACATATTCCTCCAACACTCGGCAAACATCATTCTGTCAGATTGGGCTCTGGGGCTCCACATTGCCGGACCCTTGGACTTATTGAGCATTTTAAACTGGATAGCTGTTTTGTCTGTCACTATACCACTATATCCCCCTAACGCATCTATTTCTCTAATAATTTGACCTTTCGCAATACCTCCCATAGCAGGATTGCAGCTCATTTGAGCGATGTTTTGAAGACTCATTGTAATTAATAGAGTAGAAGCACCCATATTAGCGCTTGCGGCGGCGGCTTCACTTCCAGCATGACCCCCTCCTACAACTATTACATCATATTTTGTGTTAAGTAAACTCATTATTGTTTCACGTGAAACAAAGTATAACTACTTGATTTTTAGGTGTTTAACATAAAAATCTTTTCATCTTCCTTTGTTCTCATTAAAGTTTTTTCTTTTTTTGTTTTGTCTTTGTACCCCATAAAGTGTAAAATACCATGAATCATAACCCTATATAGTTCGTTTTCAAACACTTCATTAAATTTTTCTGCATTTTCTAGAACTCGTTCTATTGAAATAAATATATCTCCACCAACTTCTTTTCCTAATGTGTAATCAAAACTAATGATGTCTGTAAAAGTGTCATGATTCAGAAACTCTTGGTTAATTTTATTAAGGTAACTATCATTACAAAAAATGTAATTAATTTCACCAACCTGAAAAGCCTCAGATGATATAACATCACTAATCCACTTTACTAACTTCTTTTGATTTTTAAGCGTGAAAGATGTTTCTGAATTAAATGTGATCACTCTTTGTTTTTTTTAGAAAAATACTTTTGCACTTTCTTTTCAAAATTTTGCTGCAAAGGTAACGATTGTCTGTTTAATATCTCTATTTGGTTATAGAACTGCTTTTTAAATTGCAGTTGTTTTAAATTATTGTTCTTATAATTTAAAGTATTTGGTGTGGCTTTCTTATTCTTTTTCTTTCCTTGTTGAATTAGCGCCGTGTTAAGTTTTAATAATTGATATTCCAACTGTTGCATTCTTTTGAGCGTAGATTGAGTAAAACCATTATTTATTATTTCGTTTTCTAGCTGCTCCATTGATTTTATAACTTTTTTAAAGGTTCCGTTAGGGTCTCCTTCCCTAGACATAATCTTAGTTAATGTTTCTCTAAGATAACTCTGTTGTTTAAATATTTCAAAGATGTCTCCACTTTGCCCCCCTTCATTAAATTCAGAGCTAGATTTTGAACCAGAAGGATCTTTTTTACCTTTTTCCCCTTCATTACCATCTTGATCCTTTTTTTTGCTTTTTTGGAGTCCGTTTTTTAACTTTTCTGAAATACCTTTTTGTTTTTCTATTAAGGTAGGTAAGCTAAAAGAATTCTTTTTACCTTTTTTACCTAATGAATTTTTACTGTTCTGTAGATTACTCAACAAGTTGCTGAGAAAATCAGAAAGAATATTGGTTGATGTAATAACGTATTGTTGATTGGCCGAACCGCTATCAAAACGATTTTCAGCAAAATTTTCTAAAGATCTATCTAAGTTGTAATGTGTATTTGTTAATTCTGTTTGAATTTTCGAGGTTAATTCTGGCAACCTCATAGATAACACAAATAGACTATCATCTACGTGCTCAAAATATGTCTTTAATTGATTTTGTTTTGCTAGTTCTTTCCCAAAGTCTGGATGTCCTGAGGATAATTCTTTAAACCTCAACAAAGATTCTTCTTGTTTAAATGAAAAAATAAGAAGGTTTTCTAGTATTTTCCTAAGGTCCTCTATATTTTCATCGATACTATTAGACTGCATTTCCGAAACTGAGTTTTGTATTTTTTTACTCATTTCTTGCATTTTTTTGGAAGACTTTTCCTGCTCCTTTTTTGCTGAAACGCTCTCTTTTTGATATAGTTTCTCCTCAGATTTAACAAGAGACTCTTTAACCTCTTTTTCTAATTCCTCTAAGTCAGGAAAGCTCATTGGGTTTTTAAGACCTTGGTT
The DNA here is from genome assembly GCA_015665265.1 of Flavobacterium sp. GTDB lineage: Bacteria > Bacteroidota > Bacteroidia > Flavobacteriales > Flavobacteriaceae > Polaribacter. The sequence goes on along the minus strand of JADFAM010000005.1, from coordinate 11,731 downwards.
GTCTTTAGCTAATTGATCTAATTCTTTTGATATATCTTTAAATTCTTTTCTAATTTTTTTTTGTTTCTCCAGATTAACATCTTGAGTTTTAAATAAATTCTGTTGTTTTTTAGAGAGCTCCTCTAGCTTGTTCGCTATTTGAATCGTTTTTTCTTCAACGAAGAAGCGTTTTGTTAATTCTAATAAACTTTCTAAGCTCCTTTGTTGTTGTTTGTTGTTTTTAGCAAGTTTTTCAGCTTTATTTATTAAATCTTCTTTATTGATTTTTTCTGACAATTTTTGAAGCTCTGTAAGTATTCTTTTTTGTTTGTCGCTTTTTAATAGTTCTTTTATCCTTTGTTTTAAGTTTTCTGTTTTACTTTGATTAAATTTATTTTTATCAAGAGCTTTATATAGTTTTTCGGCTTGCCGCTCTATCATTTCATTATATTTATTTTGTCTATCAATTACCTTTTTAACCTTGTTTTTATCTCTCCAACTAAGGTCCTTTTTATTTTTTAATTCGTTTTGAATTTTCTGTAGTTTATCTTGCTCTAGCCTATTGTTTTCGTAGATGTTTTCTAAAGTGTTGATACTTTCTTTTTGTTCTTTAAACTGCTCTTGAAGAACCTCATCATTTGTTTTTTTTCTAAAAGTATACTTTTTACTTATTACGGATTTACTTCCATTAATGATGTCGTTATCTGACACCTGAAAATATATTTCGTAGCTTACACCATCTTTGATAGATGTAGATCCTGGAAACTGATAAAAAAATGTTTGGGTGTTTTCTTTTGATAATTTTATTGGAACTATATTGACTTTGTCTATTTTGCTTTGATCGTAAAAAACAACTTGTAAATTTTTTAATCCATAATCATCTGAAACTTTTCCGGCAAATAAGGCCTCTCCGCCATACAAACTGTCAATATTTGTTTGTATCGTTATTGTTGGATATTCATCTTTTATAACTTTTATTTTGTACGAAAGTGTTTCAAAATCTTTAAGGTTAGTGTTAGATGAGCTAATTTTGTATTCTAAATTACTTGTTATCTTTTTCTTATAGTTAAATTTATCTGCTTTTAATTTATTGAAAAATAGCCTTCTTTCCCCATCAATAAAAGCAACGGAGTCTGTCTGTTTTGAGTCTATATTCCACTCAACATTTGTCCCTTCTGGAAGGATAAAATTTCCTGTGTTTTCAATTGTTTCATCTTGTTTTTTTGTATGGTAAGGATAATCTAATTTTATTTTTATTTTTTTTATTAGAGGGGTTTTAATAACAGTAATACTATAAAAAGGAGAGGTTACTTCTCCTGATTCAAAATAAAAATCTACCGGATTTATTATGTTTAAGAATGTAAAAGAAAAAACACCATCACCTTCATTCTTGGTAAAGTAGGTTTGATTGTTATAAACGATTTTTACCTCATTAGGCAATGTATTTCCTTTGGAAGCTATTAAAACCTTATATGATTGTCCTTCAATAACATCTAAAGATGACGTTTGTAAAGAAAGAGTAAAAGGTGCAGGGGGTGAAAATTCTGATTGATAATTTACAACCCTATTAAAACTTTGTGTGAAATCTAAATTTAGCTCGTTTATTAAAGACAATGAAAAGAAAGCTGCCGGTAATAATATATATTTTAAATGCTTTAGACTTGCCCGAAAGCTTATTGACTCTGAAAAACGAAAAGGGTTTAACTCATCAGACTTTTGCTCTATACTTGCAATTAAAAGCTCAGAAGTTTTATTAGCTTGTTTTAATTGAAGCAGATTTAAAAGCTTGTCTTTAATTTCTGGAAAATGATTCCCTATAATTTTTGAAGAATCAAGATTGTTAATTCCGTCTTTAAGTTTAAATAATTTGATTATTGGAATGAGAATAAACTTATAAAACAATAAAAGCTCTATAACAATAAAAATCCAAAATAAAATAAATCTGTTTACAGGCTTTAACCATAATAAAGACTCTACATATATTGTAATAATTAAATACAACACACCTAAGGAAAAAAAGAAAATACACCCTTTAATAAGCTCGTTCTTATAATACTTTTTATAAAAAAGAGCTAACTTATTTTCAATATTTATTAGTGATTGCATTCTTCAATAAAAATAACACTTTTATGTATATCTTTTTAAAGATAGTTAGCAAAGATTTTTATCAAATAAGTACGCTATAAAATGCTTTTTGTATATGACATTAGAAAGGTATCTTTGTGATCTAAATTTACATTAAATGAAATCTGATATTCGTGTTCGTTTTGCCCCTAGCCCTACAGGACCACTTCATATTGGTGGGGTTAGAACCGCTTTATATAACTACTTGTTTGCAAAAAAAATGAACGGTACTTTTATTTTAAGAATAGAAGATACGGACCAGAATAGATATGTTCCTGGAACAGAAAAATATATTATAGACTCTTTAAATTGGTGTAATATTCCTTTTGATGAAGGGCCTGGAAAAAATGAAAAATATGGACCCTACAGACAATCAGAAAGGAAAAGTATTTATAAAGGATACGCAGAAAGGTTAGTAAAAGACGGGAATGCATATTATGCTTTTGACACATCAGATCAACTTAATGAGCATAGAAAACAACACGAATTAGAGGGCAAAACGTTTATATACAACTGGCATAACAGAGAAAAAGGACGTTTAATTAATTCGTTAGTATTGCCCGATGATGAAACCAAAAAAAGAATTGAAAATGGTGACGATTTTGTAATTCGCTTTAAAACACCCAAAGAGGAATCATTAGTTTTAACTGATGAAATAAGAGGAATCATAAATATAGATACAAATACGTTAGATGATAAAGTTTTGTTTAAATCTGATGGAATGCCCACCTACCATTTAGCAAATATTGTTGATGACTATCTAATGAAGATTAGTCATATTATCCGTGGAGAAGAGTGGTTGCCCTCTTTACCCTTACATGTGTTACTCTACAACTCTTTTGGATGGCCTGTTCCTAAATTTGCACATCTTCCACTTATTTTAAAACCTGTTGGTAAGGGAAAGCTAAGTAAAAGGGATGGTGACAAATTAGGCTTTCCTGTTTTCCCTTTGGCTTACACAAACGAAAAGACAGGTGAGGTTTCAAGAGGATACAAAGAAGATGGTTACTTTCCAGATGCATTCATTAATATGCTGTCTTTACTTGGCTGGAATCCAGGAACTGATCAAGAACTTTTTACGCTTGATAATTTAATTGCATCTTTTGAACTTTCAAGAGTTAGTAAATCAGGTGCAAAGTTTAATTTAGATAAAACTAATTGGTTTAACCAGCAATACCTTCAAAATAAAACAAATGATGAGCTGACTAAGTTATATGAAATCATACTCAAAGAAAAAGGGGTAAACCCCTCTTATGATTTCATAAAGAAAGTTGTTTCCCTTATTAAAGAAAGGGCTGTTTTTGTAAAAGATTTTTGGAGTTTAAGTAATTACTTTTTTGAGACACCTTCTTCTTACAATGAAAAAGCAAGCAAGAAACAATGGAAAGAAAATACAGGAGAATTAATGAAAGAAGTGGCTTCTCTAATTTCCTCTATTGACGATTTTTCTTCTTCTGCTATAGAAGAAATTATTAAAAATTGGATTTCCTCAAAAGAAATAGGTTTTGGAAAAATTATGCAACCTCTTCGACTTGCTATGGTGGGTGATATGAAAGGTCCACATTTATTTGATATTATTGAAATGATAGGAAAGGAAGAGTCTGTTATTCGTATACATAAAATTATAAACACACTATCATGATAAAACAAGTCCTTTTTATTTTTTTGTTTTTTTCTGTATTTTTTGCAGAAGCACAATACAATTCTCAGTTCAATAGAAGACAAAGTATGCAGCCTCGTCAACCTAGAGCAGCACAGCAGCCTAGAGCACCAAAAATTGATGTAGAAAAAGCTGTTGGTTTAATTTTTTACAACATAGAAAAGGTTACAAAAAAAACTGGAATAAAGAAGTCTTCAGACACCTATCCAAAATTTTCTTCAATTTTAAATTCCTACAATAAAGAGTTAAAACAAATTAAAAGAATCAACACTTTTTTATTTTCGGAAGGAAAATCAAAAATGGAAGCTGCTCAAAAAGAAGCAATTAAAAATAGAGATTATACTGCACTTCAGATAGCTAATAAAGAAGTAACAGAGTCTTTTAAACCTATAATAAGTACTATTGAGGAAAAAAATAAAAAATTAAATTTAAAAATAGAAGAAATATTATCTGTAAAGCAACTAAAAAAATGGAAGAAATACAACGCTTCTATAAAAAAGAAATAGTTACATAATCTGTAACATTAATTCTTTATTGCGTCTTATTTTGTAGATAAGCTTTCTTTTATCTAAATTTATTTAGTATTAACACTTAAAACTACGTTTATGTCTTCTTTCTTTTTACCTATTGTTATTGGTTTTATCTTTTTTGCTCTCTATGGTGTAATTTTTATTGTAAAACAACAAACAGCAGCTGTTATAGAGACTTTTGGTCGTTTCAGCAATATTAGACAATCTGGATTCCAACTAAAAGTTCCTGTTGTTCAGAGAATTGCAGGTAGAATGAGTCTAAAAATTCAACAACTTGATGTAATTATAGAAACGAAAACATTAGACGATGTGTTTGTAAAATTGAAAGTTTCTGTTCAATTTAAGGTTATAAAAGACAAGGTTTACGAAGCTTTTTATAAGTTAGATTATCCACACGATCAAATAACTTCATATGTTTTTGATGTGGTAAGAGCAGAAGTTCCTAAAATGAAATTAGACGATGTTTTTGTAAAAAAAGATGATATTGCTATTGCAGTTAAATCAGAGTTAAACGACGCAATGATGGAGTATGGATATGACATTATAAAAACATTGGTAACAGATATAGATCCAGATGCTCAAGTAAAAGCGGCTATGAATAGAATTAATGCTGCGGATAGAGAAAAAACAGCTGCTCAATACGAAGGTGATGCCGCACGTATTTTAATTGTTGAGAAAGCAAAAGCTGAAGCTGAAAGTAAAAGGCTTCAAGGGCAAGGTATTGCAGATCAAAGAAGAGAGATTGCTCGTGGGTTAGAAGAGTCTGTTGAAGTTTTAAATAAAGTAGGGATTAACTCACAAGAAGCGTCTGCTTTAATTGTAGTAACGCAACATTATGATACGCTTCAATCTATTGGTCAAGAAACAAACAGTAATTTAATTTTGTTGCCCAACTCACCTCAAGCAGGAAGTCAGATGTTAAATGATATGGTTGCTAGCTTTACAGCAAGTAATCAGATTGGGGAAGCTATGAAAAAAAACAAGAAAAATTTAGATAAATAATTTATGATGCTATCTACAACAAATACTATTGAGGGTAGTCCTGTAAAAGACTATTTAGGAATTGTTACCGGCGAAACTATTATAGGTGCAAATATTTTTAAAGATTTTTTTGCTAGTATAAGAGATATTGTAGGTGGAAGGTCTAGTTCTTACGAAAAAGTACTTAGAGAAGCAAAAGACACTGCTTTAAAAGAAATGACAGAAAACGCCTCTAAATTAGGAGCAATCGCTATTATTGGTATTGATTTAGATTATGAAACAGTTGGTAAAAACGGAGGTATGTTAATGGTAACAGCTTCAGGAACTGCTGTAAAATTATAAAAACCTAAGTTTTTATCTTAGGTTTTTAATAAAGTTATTTCTTTTCTTCTATTTTTTCATCTTCCTTTTTGTCGTCTTTTGAAGCTTTTTTAAACTCTTTGATACCACCACCTAAACCCTTCATAAGTTCTGGTATTTTTTTTCCACCAAAAAATAATAAAAGAGCTAAAGCTATTATTACCCAAGAACCTACGCTTGGCATACCTAAAAGAAATATATTGAAAGTCATTGTTTAATTGTTATTTTATTTAACAAAGATACAAAAACGTTTCAATGAATTAATTCATTTGCTTTATAATTCCGCCTGCTACTTTTTTTGTTTGTTTTACTTCTGGAGTTCCTTTATATAAAATAGACCCACCAAAACTTACTTTAGCGTTTAGAGTTTCTCCAGTTTTTAACTCCGCTTTAGACCCAATTCCAGACTTTACTGTTGTATTATCTGTTGTTTCTAAACCATATCCATGATAAACACCATACAGATCTACTTCTAATTCTTGGTTCTTTGTTTTTCCGGTAAGTTGAACGATACCACCTGTTATTGATTTAACCTTTAGATGTTTGGTGCTTATATCTAATTGGATGGTTGCACCCTCTTGTGCTTTAACTTCTAAATATGTTTGATTGATGTTGTTACCGGTAATTGTTGATCCTTCGTTCCCATCTATTACTTGGATATCTTGTTTGTAATATAACTTAACTTTTATCTCATTCACAGATAAATTATCTGGAAACTTTAAACTTATTTTTAGAATACCATTACTGTTTTTAAATCTAACCTTATCTGTTTTATCCTCTAGTATTTCTAATTTATTTTCTTTGTCTTTTATTAATTCTAATTTAATACCATTAAATATTTTTATTTTATAAAAATCACCAAGAGATGTTGTTTTAGTAGATTGAGAAAATAATGATGTATTGATTAATATAATAAATAATAGGGTGTAATTTTTCATTTTCTTTTTAATTAGCAAATCTTTATTAAATAAACTTCTTTTTTAATTATCTATTGTTCTATAAGTGTAAAATCTAAATGTTTTCTTTCTAAATCTGTGTTTTTTACTTTAATAATTACCTCATCTCCTAGTTGATAAACATGTTTCGTTGTTTGACCTACTATAGCGTGCTGTTTCTCATCAAATATGTAATAATCATTCTTTATGTCTCTAATTCTTACCATTCCTTCACATTTGTTAGAAGTTATTTCAACATAAATACCCCATTCTGTAACACCTGATATTACTCCAGTAAACTCTTCATCTAAATGATCTTGCATGTATTTAACTTGCATATATTTAATAGATTGTCTTTCTGCTTTTGACGCTAGTTCTTCTTGCTTTGAAGTATGTTTGCATCTTACTTCGTAATCATCTTGTTTTGGTGAATTTTTTCCATCTAAATAATGTTGTAATAATCTATGAGTCATTACATCTGGATATCTTCGAATAGGTGATGTAAAATGAGAGTAGTAATTAAAAGCTAATCCGTAATGACCAATATTTTGGGTGGTATAGACAGCTTTACTCATAGACCTTATTGCTAGAGTTTCAATCATGTTTGCTTCAGCTTTACCATGAACATCTTTTAATAGTTTATTTAGACTTTGTGTAGTACTTTCTCTGGTTTGTGTATCCATTTTATAACCAAAATTGTAAACAATATTTTGTAAAGTTGCTAGCTTTTCAATATCTGGTTCATCGTGAACTCTATATATAAAAGTTTTATTACTTGGTTGATTGTTCTTTTTTCCTATAAATTCTGCGACCTTTCTATTAGCTAATAACATAAATTCTTCTATTAATTTATTAGCGTCTTTAGCTTCTTTAAAATAAACTCCAACAGGATTTGCATCCTTATCTAAATTAAATTTTACTTCTACCCTATCAAAAGATATGGCTCCATTTTTCATTCTGTTCTCTCTTAATATTTTAGATAATTCATTTAATTTTAAAATAGCATCAGATATTTCTTCTTTAACATCATATGCTTCTCCTGTAATTGAAACATTAGAAGGCACGTGATTTTTTTTAGTTTCTATGATCGCTTGAGCTTCTTCATATGCAAATCTTTTATCAGAATAAGTAACTGTTCTACCAAACCATTTATTAATAATTTTAGCTTTATTATTTATCTCAAATACAGCAGAAAAAGTTAATTTTTCCTCATTTGGACGTAGTGAACAAGCACCATTAGATAAAATTTCTGGTAACATAGGAACAACTCTATCTACTAAATAAACAGAAGTTGCTCTACTGAAAGCTTCTGTATCTAATATTGTATCTGGTTGAACATAATGAGACACATCGGCAATATGAATTCCTATTTCAAAATTTCCATTATCTAATTTTTTAAAAGATAAAGCATCATCAAAATCTTTGGCGTCTTTTGGATCAATTGTAAATGTTAAATCTTGACGCATATCTCTTCTTTTTAATATCTCTTCTTTAGTGATATTTAAAGATAATTTATTAGCCTCTTCTTCTACTTCATTTTCAAACTCGTAGGGTAAACCATACTCTAATAAAATTGAATGTATTTCTGTATTATGATCCCCAGGTTTACCTAATACTTGTGTGATTTTACCAAATGGGTTTTTTGAATTTTCTGGCCAATCTGTAATTGTTACTTGTACTTTATCACCATGATCTGCATTATTTATTTTTGATCTAGGTACAAAAATATCAGTATACATTTTATTGTTATCACAGATAACAAAACCAAAATTTTTACTTAATTGTAAAACACCTACAAAAGATGTTTTATCTCTTTCAATAATTTCTACAATGTCTGCTTCTTGTTTATTACTTCTGTTTCTTTTATATATGTAAGCTTTTACTGTATCATTTTGTAATCCTTTTCCTAAATTATTAGAAGGAATAAATATATCTTTTTCAAAATCATCTGATATAAAATAACCGTTACCGTTTGATGTAATATCTAAGGTTCCAATATGATATTTTCTATCATTATTTATTTGGAACTTTCCTCTATCTATTTCTTTTATTTTTTTAGATCCTGTAAGTTCTACAAGTTTATGGAGAATTTGTGTCTTTCCATCCGTATCAGATACACCAAGTTTAGCAGATATTTGTTTATAATTGTAATGTTTACTGGAATCTGTGTTAAGTATTTTAAATATATTTTTTGTTAAATCTTTTATTATTTTACCTTTTTTTTTGTAATTTTTTTTCTTTCTACTCATAAATCTTCAATCTTTATATATTTTTAGAAAAATACAAAATTATATGTGTAAGTAAGATTATTAAATAATTATCATTCTTACTTACTTATTATTTTATATTATTATCTATGTTAAATTCATTTTTTATTATTGTTAATCCTTCTTCTGGTAATACTAATTTTAAAAAATCATGGGAAACTATTACTCACTTTCTTAAATTAAAAAATATTAATTTTTCTTATTCTTTCACAGAATATAGAAAACACGAAGAAATTCTTGTTGATAAAGCTATTAAACAAGGTTATAGGAATATTATTTCTGTTGGAGGTGATGGAACTTTACATCATGTTGTAAACGGAATAATGAAGCAAAGATATATAAAAACATCTAAAATAAAACTTGGGGTAATTCCATTAGGAACTGGTAATGATTGGATAAAAACATATGGTATTCCGCTTTCTATAAAAAAATCAATCAATATTATTATTAATAATAAAACAATATATCAAGATATTGGTTGTATAAATATGATAGATAATAAAATAGAATATTTTAACAATCTAGCAGGGATTGGTTATGATGGATATATAGTTAATAAACTAACTTATCTTAAAAAAATTGGTTCAATTGCTTTTTTAATAAGTGGTTTATATGGATTATTTTTTTATAAAAATAAAAAATATGAAATTAAAATAAACAATCTTTCTTTAAATAAAAAATGTTTAATGATACTTGTAGGTTTGTGTAAGTATTCTGGAGGAGGTTTACAGATAACAAAAGATCCAAATCCATTAGATGGTTTACTAGATATAACTTTAGTAAAAAATTTTTCCTTCTTTGAATTACTCTTTAATATACCAAATCTATATAATGGAAAAATAGTAAATCATAAAAAAGTGATTAACTACAAAACAAAACAAATAATTGTAAAAAATATAAGTAATAGTAGCTCTTTTATAGAAGCAGATGGAGAAATAATAGGAATTAATAGTTTTAATATATCTATAATGCCTAACGCTATTCAATTTTTAATTCCATAGTAAGACTTTTATTAACAATCTATATTATTATTATTTGTTTTAAATATTTAAATTTTTTTATATAATTAATATTATGTATTGTGAATAGTTAATATATAAAAGAACTATATAATTTGCTTTTGTTACTTATTAAAAATCTTTCACATCTTATTAGATAGTTAATATCTTTTAAATCAATTAATTTTTATATTTATTAACATATATGTATTATAATATAAACAATAATTTTTAATTAGTTAATAGTTAATAACTCTTCTTTTAACCCTTTAAAAATGTTTATAAATACATATTAAAAAATGAAAAGTTATTTTGATTATTTTAATTAATAGTTTACACAAAAAATTAAATGAATAATAAAAAATTTTTTTTTAAAAATTGTTGTTAGTTCTTAACAATTAAGGTAAGAGTATTAATTAATTGATAAACAAAAAGTTAATAATAATTTTTTAAAATACTAATTCTACAACTGTTAATAACCTTATCTATTTGTATTTTTGTTTATTATAAATATTATATAAATAAATAGTTTATGAATATATCTATAGGGAACGATCACGCTGGCACAGATTATAAATTTGCTATTGTAGATTTTTTAAAAAGTAAAAATATATCAGTAAACAATCATGGTACAGACACAAATAGTAGTGTAGATTATCCCGATTTTGTTCATCCTGTAGCAAAAGATATTGTTTCAAAAAAATCTTCTTTAGGAGTATTAATATGTGGAAGTGCTAACGGTGTTACTATGACAGCAAATAAATATAAAGAGGTAAGAGCTGGTTTATGTTGGACGAAAGAAATAGTAGAATTAATAAGACAACATAATAATGCAAACATTTTATGTATACCTGCTAGATTTACTTCTATTCCTCAAGCAATAAAAATGGTAGAAGTTTTTTTAGATACAGAGTTTGAGGGAGGTAGACACCAGAAAAGAGTTGATAAAATTACAGGATGTCTGAGTTAAATTTTGAAATAAAAGATTTTAATCAATTATCTACTCAAGATTTGTATGCCGTCTTACAATTAAGATCAGAGGTTTTTGTAGTAGAACAAGATTGCGTTTATTTAGATTTAGACGGAAAAGATCAATTAGCATATCATGTGTTAGGGTATAAAGATTCAAAATTAATAGCTTATGCAAGGGTTTTTAAACCAGGAGATTATTTTTTAAAGTCAAGCATTGGAAGAATTATAGTGAAAAAAAAATATAGAAGATTTAAATACGGAGATCATCTAGTTAAAAACTCAATAGAGTTTATAGAAAAAAAACTCGAAGAAAAAGAAATTTTAATTTCTGCTCAAGCCTATCTTATAAATTTTTATAATAACTTAGGTTTCGTTCAAAAAGGAGAACAATATCTAGAAGATGATATTCCTCATATTAAAATGTTAAAATGTTAAATAAAACTTTTTACCTCTTTTACCTCTCCTAAATTAATTCCTTCTAGTAAAACTTTTCCAATTCTAACCCTTATTAATCTTAAGGTAGGAAAACCCACCGCTGCGGTCATTTTTCTAACTTGTCTAAACTTACCCTCTCTTATAGTTATAGAAATCCAACTAGTTGGTCCATGCCTATCATCTCTAATTTTCTGCGTTCTATTTTCAAAATTAGGTTTATTTATACTTGAACAATTACAATGCTTCGTTATATACTTTTTTCTATCAAAACCTATTTCAACACCCTGTCTTAACTTCTTAACCGCTTCTTCTGTAATATTACCATCTACTTGTACATAATACTCTTTCTCTATTTTTTTACTTCTTATAAATTCACTTATTTTTCCATCTGTAGTCAACAGAAGTAATCCTTCTGAATTAACATCTAATCTACCTATAGCCATTGTTTTTTTTGGGAAATCATAGTGCTCACCTAGTAATTTTTTTCTCC
>JADFAM010000126.1 GCA_015665265.1 Flavobacterium sp. | reverse complement strand
TTATTATGGAAGAACAAGAAAGATTAAATAACATATTTTTTGGATTAATAGGAAAGAATATATCATACTCTTTCTCTAAAACTTATTTTTCAAAAAAGTTTAAAAATCTACAATTATCAAATTCTGAATATTTAAATTTTGATCTCAAAAGGATTGAAGATTTTTCTGCCATTATTTATAAATTTAGGGGGTCTTTAAGAGGATTAAACGTAACTATTCCGTATAAATTGTCAATTTTTAATTATGTAGATCATGTAGATGAAACTGCAAAAAAAGTAGGGGCAATTAATACTATTAAATTTGCTACTAATGGGAGTCTTGTTGGATATAATACAGATGTTTTTGGATTTGAAAATTCATTAACACCTATTTTGAAAAAGCATCACAATAAAGCTCTAATACTTGGAACAGGTGGGGCATCCAAAGCTGTTTCGTATGTTTTTGAAAAATTAAATATTGAATATTTTAAAGTTTCTAGAAATCCTAAAGATGCTCTTCAAATATCCTATGATGACATCACAAATGATTTATTGAGTAAGTATACAATCATAGTTAATTGTTCACCGGTTGGAACATTCCCAAATATAAATGACAAACCTACTATTCCTTACCATTTTTTGACAGATAAACATTTATTATATGATTTAATATACAATCCAACAGAAACAGCATTCCTGAAAGAAGGAAAAAAACAACTTACTCAAATAAAAAACGGTTACGAAATGCTTGAACTTCAGGCAGAAGAATCATGGAGAATTTGGAATAATTAGTTTTTTAATCAGTTTGATATTTTTTTGTTGTTTTAGAATACATCGTTATCTTTAGGCATATTATTTAGGAACCTTAAACATTGTATATATGTTAGAATCAAAAGATGATAAAATTAAATCATCAGAAAACAAAGAGCCAATTGCAAAGTCTTCAAATACAAAAAATAAAAAACACACTAATACTAAAGAGTCTGTTAAAAAACCTGTAGTAAATGAAAAACTTACAGACCCTACTGAGTTAGATAATGTATCTGATCAAAAGGACGAAATGGTAGTTGAAGAATCATTAGACTCAGCTAAAGCTATTAAAGAAGACTCTGATTCCAAAGAAGAAATCGTAAATACCCAAGATACTTCAGGGATAGATCACGAAGATAATAAGTTAGAAGATGTAGCAAAAGAAGATGTGGCTAAAGAAGATGTAGAAAAAGAAAAACCTGCTCTAGAGGAGGTGATTATAGCATATGATAAATTATCTCTTGAAGAATTAGCTGATTCACTAGAAAAACTCCTAGAAACTCAGAAAGTACAGCATATTAAATCAACTGCAGAGGCAATTAAAAGTGCCTTTAATATTAAGTTTGGATCACTTTTAGCGGAAAAAAAAGAAGCTTTTTTAGCTGAGGGTGGTAATACTATAGATTTTCAATATTCTAGTCCTGTTAAGTCTAGATATAATAAACTACTTTCTGTTTATAAGAAAGACAGAGATGCATACTATTCTAATTTAGAAAAACAATTAAAAGAGAATTTAGAGAAGAGACTTCAGTTAATTGAAGAATTGAAATCATTAATAGAAAATGCTGATACAAAAACTATGTATAAATCTTTTAGAGATATACAGAGTACTTGGAGAGCTATTGGACCAGTTCCAAAAACTAAATATAATGACACTTGGAAAATATTTCATCACCATGTAGAACGTTTTTATGACTTACTGCATTTGAGTAATGATTTTAGAGATTTAGATTTTAAAAATAACTTAGAGGAGAAATTAAAATTAATTCAAAAAGCAGAGGATTTAGCTGAAATTGAAGATGTAAATGTAGCATTCAAAGAATTACAAAAACTTCATAAGCGATGGAAAGAAGATGTTGGGCCAGTTGCAAGAGAAATGAGAGATGAAGTGTGGGAAAAATTTAGTGCTGCTACCAAAATAATTCATGACAAAAGACATGGCCATTTCAGGGATATGAAATCTCAATATGGTGCTATTATTGAAGCAAAAATGTTAGTGATTGACGAAATATTAAATTTCGATTCTTCTCAAAACAAAACTCATAATGATTGGCAGAAAAGTATAAAATCTATTGAACTGTTAAGAAAAAAATATTTTGATGCAGGAAAATTGCCATACTCAAAAAGTGAAACTATATGGTTAAAGTTTAAGGATGCTACCAAGCAGTTTAATCAAGAGAAAAATAAATTTTATAAACAAGAGAAAAAGTCACAACAACACAATTTGCAAGAAAAACTTGATTTGATAAAGTTAGCTGAATCTCTTAAGGATAGTGAGGAATGGGAGACTACAACTAATACTTTCAAGAAAATTCAATCTGATTGGAAAAAAGTAGGTCATGTACCCAGAAAATTTTCTGATGACTTATGGAAAAAATTTAAATCAGCTTGTAATCACTATTTTGATAGGTACCACAAACAAAAAAATACACTTAGCGATGAGGATAAAGAGATTTTAGATAAAAAAGAAGCATTTTTTCAAAGTCTAAAACCAGAAGATTATTCAACTAAAGCCGCTGTTACTAAATTAATGACGGAGTGGAATCAGTTTGGAAGTACTTCAAGGAATTCTAGATCTTTGGATGTTAAATTTAATAAGTTTGTTGATCTTATTTTGTCTAAATTGTCTATTGGTAAAGATGAAATTGCGTTATTAAAGTTTAAAAATGTTATAAATGGATATTTGGCAAAAAATGATACAAGAAAACTTAATTCAGAGGTTATTTTTATTAGAAAGAAAATTGATGAAGCAGTCCGAGAAATTCAGCAACTTGAAAATAATTTAAGTTTTTTCTCCAATGCCTCTGATGATAATCCTCTTGTGAAAAATGTTCATACTAATATTAATAATTTTAAGAAAAGTTTGAGTATTTGGGAAAATAAACTTTCCTATTTGAGATCATTAAATTACTAACATCTAGTAAATTTTATAAAAAAACTCGAACTGAAATATAGTTCGAGTTTTTTTTATGTCTTAAGTATATTTTTAAGAAAAAAGGCTGTCAATTTTTTCTTTTTCTTCAGCCGCTAAACCTGCATCAATTAATATACGTCCGCTATGTTCGTCTATTGTGATTTTTTTCCTGTTGGCAATTTCTAGTTGGATTTGTGGCGGTATGGTAAAGAAAGACCCTCCAGAAGCTCCTCTCTCAATAGATACAACCGCTAGTCCATTCTTTACTTTATTTCTTATTCTAGTGTAGGCATTTAACAAATGTGCATCTATAGATTCAGAAAATTCTTTTGATTTATCTAATAAAATTTTTTCTTCTTTTTCTGTTTCTTTTAGAATAGAGTCTAACTCTGCTTTTTTATGATCTAAATGAATTTGTTGCTTGTCTAACTTTTCTTTAGTTGAAGCTATGATTTCATTTTTTTGCTCAATTTTTACTTGAAATTCTTTGATTCTTTTCTCAGATAATTGAATTTCTAATTCTTGGTATTCTGTTTCTTTAGCTAAAGAGTCAAATTCTCTGTTGTTTCTAACATTTTTTTGTTGCTCTTCGTATTTTTTCATTAACGTATTAGATTCCTCAATCGCTATCTTTTTATTATTGATATCAGTTTCTAAATTCGTAACATCTTCAGATAAATTAGAAAGCCTAGTATTTAATCCTGTTACCTCATCTTGAAGATCTTCAACCTCTAAAGGTAATTCACCTCTAACATTTCTAATCTCGTCTATTCTAGAGTCTATTAATTGTAAGTCATAAAGTGCTCTTAACTTTTGTTCAACACTAACTTCTTTCTTCTTTGCCATGTTTATAAATAATAAATTGGATTCGTACTTTTTTCTGATAAAATGACTGCAAAACTAGTGAATTTTTTTGTAAGATACTCAACCAAAAGGTTTTTTGTAAACTGTTCACTTTCATAATGTCCTACATCTATCAGTAAGATTTTATCTTCAGCTTTAAAAAAATCATGGTACTTGAAATCAGCACTTATATACGCATCAGCTTTTTTATGAATTGCATCTGCTATGGCAAAGCTCCCCGACCCACCGAGAACAGCCACTTTTTTTATATGTTTTCCTGTTTTACTCGAAAAACGAATTCCATTAGTTTTAAAAGTTTTTTTAGTAAAGGTTAAAAAATCATCTTCAAACATTGGTTTGTGCAAATCGCCAATCATTCCCATTCCAATAGTACTATCTTCTTTAGGAAGCAGTATGCTATAGTTTGTTAAACCTAACACCTCACACATTTTTGCACTTACACCAATTTTACTATTATCTAATGCTGTATGAGTGGCATAAATAGCAATATTATTTTGAATAGCTTTCATGACTACTCGTTCTACATAAGAGTTTCCATTAATTTTTTTTAACCCACTAAAAATTATTGGATGAAAGCTAATGATTAAGTTGCAATTTTTTTTAATAGCCTCATCAATAGTTTCTTCTAGAGTGTCTAATGTCACTAGAACTCCATTTACTTCTGTAGTTTCATTCCCTATTAATAAACCCACATTATCAAAATCTTCTGCCTGATTTAGTGGAGCTATTTTTTCTAGATAGTCACTTATGTTTTTTATGGTCATGCTCATTTTGTTTCTCAAGGTTGTTTTATTAAAATTGTCTATGTCTAAAGTAAAACTCTCTTACGAATCTAATTAAATAGAAATTCAACATTCTCAAAGTTACTATTTTAATTCAAAATTGTCTGAATTACCATGGTAACTTTTTTCAAATTAGTAGATAAAAAAAAGAAGAAAAATTTTGTTGTATTTTCGTGCTAATATCGCACTTTCAGGATTTTCATTAAAAATATATTTTGTGAGTTTATTTCGATTTTTATTGTTTCCTTTAACTCTCTTGTATGATTTTGTTACAAGAATTCGTAATTATTTTTATGATGTTGGTTTCTTGAAATCCAAGAGTTTCGACATTCCTGTCATTGCCGTTGGTAATTTGAGTGTTGGAGGAACAGGAAAAACACCACAAATAGAATATTTGATTAAACTTTTACAAAATGATACTAAAGTAGCTGTTTTAAGTAGGGGTTATAAAAGAAAAACCACCGGATTTGTTTTTATTAACGATGCTCATACTTCACAAGATGTTGGGGACGAACCCCTTCAATTTTTTAAAAAATTTCCAAAAATATTTGTAGCAGTTGACGAAAATCGTGTAAACGGTATTCAAGAACTTCAGAAAAAATACCCACTTGATTTAGTTTTGTTAGATGATGCATTTCAGCACAGAAAAGTGAAGGCTAACTGTTATATTTTATTAACAAAATTTGATGATTTATATTCCGATGATTTTGTTTTACCTACTGGAAATTTAAGAGAAAGTAGAGGGGGTGCTAAAAGAGCTCATATTATTATAGTGACCAAATGTCCAATTGACCTGTCTTTAGCAAAAAAACAAGACATCAAAAGAAAATTAAAAGTAACATCAAAACAGCATGTCTTTTTTTCTACTATTAGTTATCATAACAAAACCTCAGGCAACCAAAATATACCATTGAAGACTTTGAGTGATTATGAAATAGTATTACTTACTGGTATAGCCAATCCAACACCATTGGTTTCATTTTTAAAAGCAAAGGATAATAAAGTTCATCACTTAAAATATTCAGACCATCATCAATTTACTGCAAAAGAAATAGATGTTATCACAGCAAAGTATTCTTCAATAACCTCAGAAAAGAAAATACTTTTAACCACTGAAAAAGATTATATGAGATTATCTGACAAGATTTCTTCATTAAGTTATCTAAAGATGTCTATAAATTTTGAAGAGAATGATCACTTTGATACTTTAATCAGATCTTTTTTTAAAAAGCACCAATTTTAAGGTCTTTTTATGGTGTTCTAGCATTGAGTTGAAATAAAAGTTATGGGCTAACCATCTTCTTCCTACTTGTGATTTTTAGGGAATTCAGCCATGACAGTTGTCCCTTTTTTTATGTCTTTCCAGTGTTTTTCTTCAAATTTTAATCCAATGACTCCACAGGTACTAACATGAGTTATTGGCTTGCTCCCATATTTATTTACAAAAGTATTGATTCCATGGTCATGACTAAAAATAATAGCTGAATCAAAACTGTTATCAAGAGCTTTTACAGTTTTTACTAAATAACCATCACTAAAGCTGTACAATTCTTTTTTAATTTTAAGATTTGAAAAAGGGTAATTAAAGTTTTGACAAAAAATAACGCTCGTATGGAGTGCTCTGTTGGCAACACTAGAAATAAAGACATCGGGCTTTTTAATTTTCTTAGATAAAAATTTAGACATTAAATGAGCATCTTTAATGCCTCTTTTTTTCAAGGGCCTGTCGATGTCTTCTATATTTGTATAATCCCATGAGGATTTAGCATGTCTAACAATGTATAATGTTTTCAAACAATTCTATTTTAGAATAGTAAATATAAAAATTAAGGTTCCAATCTTTCAATTTTCCACGAAAAATCTTCTTTTAATGTGTAAAGAATTCTGTCATGCATTCTATTGGGTCTACCTTGCCAAAATTCAATAGATATTGGTTTTACCATGAAACCACCCCAATGAGGAGGTCTTGTGATTTCTTTTCCTTCAAATTTTTCTTCAAACTTTTGAAGATTCTTCTCTAAAATATCTCTAGATTCTACAACCGTACTTTGGTTAGAGGCCCAAGCACCAAGTTTACTTCCTGTTGGTCTGGATTCAAAATATCCATCTGATAAATTTTCCGGTAATTTTTCAGCTTTGCCTTTTATGATAATTTGTTGTTCTAGAGCTGGCCAAAAAAATGATAAACAGACTTGATTGTTTTCTTGAATAGCTTTTCCTTTTTCAGAATTATAATTAGTGTAAAAAATAAAACCCTCCCATGTGTATTTCTTGAGGAGTACTATTCTGCTTTTAGGATATCCATCTTTACCAACAGTACTAAGAGACACCGCATTTGTTTCCTCAACAGTATTAGACGCGTCCGCATTTAAAAACCATTTCTGAAATAATTCTAACGGGTTTTCTGGGCAATTACTTTCTAATAGCTCTTGTTTCTCGTAAGATTTTCTGTAGTTACTTAGATCTTTTGACATTTGATAATAGTTATGAAGGTAAAAATACGAAGGATTTTAAGACTCAAAAGAAAATAATAGTAAAAGATTTTAAGGGTTAGATGATTTCTTTTGCTGAATACCAACATACAAAATGAGATACCCCACTAAAACAATACTATGAAATAAAGTACTATTATTTATTAATTCCGATGCATCTATTTTGGCTACTTGTACAATAGTCCCTAGTGTCATTATTAGAAAGAAAAGTGAAAAGTATTGTTCTCTTTTTCCTCTTTTAAAGTTGATAAAATTCATAATAAAAAAGAAAAATAAAATAGGGGCATAATTTCCAATTACTAATATAAAATCATCAATGTAAAAAGTAGCTAATACAAAACCAATAAGCTGAACATAGCTAATAATAGTCAATATATTAGCAACTTTACCCTTAGTAAATACTTTGATGGTATAGTTAAAAATACAGAAAGTTCCACCTGCAGCAAATATGTAGGTTAAGAGCTTTGGGTAAAAACTTTGATCTAAAGGCTCAAAAAAACCATGATTTAATCCACCCATAAAAGCAGATAAGCCTATGAAAATTATAAAAAAGCCTAGATAGGTATCTGGAGATTTATTGGTTTTACCATTTCCTAATGATAATCCAGCAAGAAATAGACAAACTATGGAAAGTGCAAAATCTGATATCGAAACTAATTCTAATGCATTTATCATTATAATATTTTTTTTAAAGATTCTAGTTACAAGTGATCAGTGTTTTTTTTAAATAAAATTAAACCTATAAATGTGTAAGCTCCATTTAATACTAGGACAAAAAACTCAAAATCAAATTCAAAACAAGTAATAGTTGTATAGTTGGTTAGTAATGTTAGTATAGGTGAAAAAATACAGATGAATGGAACTGCTGTATCTTTAACTTTAAAGTTGGTAAATAGCCCAAAAGAATATAACCCTAAAAGTGGGCCGTAGGTGTACCCTGCAAAAGTGAATATTTTTGCAATAACACTTTCATCAGCTATAAAATATTTAAAAATTAGAATTACAATAATTAAAATTATAGAGAATAGTACATGAATTTTTTTTCTAAGATTTTCCTGAACAACTGTATTCTCTTTTTTGTCTATTTCTAAAATATCAATACTAAATGATGTTGTAAGTGAGGTTAGTGCAGAGTCTGCACTCGAATAGGCAGCTGCTATCAACCCTAATAAAAAGAACATGGCAGTAGCTATGCCTAAAGACCCCTTAGTGGCAATAATTGGGAAGAGTTCGTCTTTATGAGCATCTATTCCATTTTGCTGAGCATAATCTGTTAATAAAACTCCCAGTGCTAAAAAGAAAAAATTTACAATCACCAAAACTATGGTAAACCAAAACATGTTTTTTTGTGCATCTTTTAAGTTTCTACAGCTTAGATTTTTTTGCATCATATCTTGGTCTAAACCAGTCATTACAATGGCAATAAACGCTCCAGAGAAGAAACGTTTCCAAAAATAATTCCCAGTTTTGTAATCCTCAAAAAAGAAAGTTTTAGACAATTCATTATCTGCTACATAACTAAATATATTTGAAATATTCATTTCATCTGAAATGGTATAAATACATACACCAACAGCAATTAGCATAAATAATGTTTGTAGGGTATCTGTCCAAACAATAGTTTTAATACCTCCTTTAAATGTGTATAACCAAATTAATAATATGGTGATGGTAACTGTAAACCAAAATGGAATTCCAAATTCATCAAAGAGTAGAAGTTGTAATACATTAGCAACTAAAAATAAACGAAATGCTGCCCCAATTGTTCTGGATAGTAAGAAAAATGAGGCACCAGTTTTATATGAATATCTACCAAATCTGTCTTCTAAATAGGTGTATATAGAGGTAAGATTTAGTTGATAATATAGAGGTAGTAATACAAGGCCAATCACCGCATAACCAACAATATATCCAAATACCATTTGCATATAACTCATGCTCTGGTTTTCAACCCATCCTGGTACAGAAATAAAGGTAACACCGGAGAGTGAGGCACCTATCATTCCAAAAGCTACTAAATACCAAGGAGATGAATTGTTTGCCTTGAAGAATGTATCATTAGTTGCTTTTCTTCCTGTGATAAATGAGATTAAAATCAGGACACTAAAATATCCAACAATTAAAAATAAAATGTGTAGTGGCTTCATTATATAAATTAATATTGACGAATATAGTTTTTTTAGAATACAGATAATATAGATTTGAGGTCTTTTGTCTTTTTTCTCTATACTTTTTTAAGTATAAGTTGTAGTTTTGTAACAATGGATTTTTCATCAAAACTTTTAGAAAATGCAGTAAATGAAGTATCCCGTTTGCCTGGTATAGGAAAACGAACTGCCTTACGTTTGGTATTGCATTTATTAAAGCAACCTTCTGAAAACACAAAATACTTAACAGAGTCTCTTCAATTATTAAGAACAGAGGTTAAGTCATGTAAAAAGTGTTATAATATTTCCGATACTGTCTTGTGTGAAATTTGTAGTAATCCAAAACGAAATCCAGAAATAGTTTGTGTTGTTGAAGATATTAGAGATGTTATGGCTATAGAAAACACATCTCAATTTAGGGGTTTGTATCATGTTTTAGGTGGTAAAATTTCACCAATTGAAGGAATCGGTCCACAAAATTTAGAGATAGATAGCCTAGTTGCCAAGGTTAAAAATAAAGAAGTTAAAGAGTTAATTTTTGCGTTAAGTTCTACTATGGAAGGAGATACTACCAATTTTTATATTTTTAAGCAAATTGAAGATTATGACGTGCTTACTTCTACGATAGCTCGAGGGATTTCAGTAGGAGATGAGTTAGAATATGCAGATGAGGTTACTTTGGGGAGGAGTATTGTGAATAGGATTCCTTTTGAACAAAGTATAAAAAACTAAGTTTTTTTATCTATCTCTTGGCGCTCAAAGAATCTTTCCTAAAAGAGTAATAAGCCATCAAGGCACTTATAGTCATTAAAATTGAAGCTAATAAAAAAGGAGCTCCAGCAAACTCAAAAGGCGTTTGTTCTTTGGTGAAATAGTAGAAAATACCTGTCATTAGCGGTGGCCCTACTATTGCAGATGCACTCATTAAACTTGTTAAAGTTCCTTGTATTTTACCTTGTTCTGTCTCAGGAACTTGAATAGATATTACCGCTTGTAAAGCAGGTCCTGCTATACCTCCCAAACAATACGGAATTAGGAAGATAAACATCATCCAGCTTTGATTAGCGAAAGTAAATAATAACATCCCTAAGCTGTAAAGAAAAAATCCTGCATAAATACTTTTTTCATTTCCTAACCACGGATTCACCCATCTAATTAGAACTCCTTGAACCAATGCAACAAATAAACCAATTACTCCAAGAGAAATTCCAACCATTTTCTCATCCCAATTAAATTTATACATCGTAAAGAAACTCCAATTACTTTGAATAGCGTGGGATGCAACGTACAAGAGAAACATAGACGAAGCCAACCCAATTAATTTAGGATATTTTTTAAGGTGTAAAAAACTTCCTATAGGATTAGCTTTTTTAAGGTTTAATACACTCCTTTTTTCTTTTGGTAAAGATTCTGGTAAGATAAAATACCCGTATAGGAAATTTAAAAAACATAAAGCTGCTGCAGCATAAAAAGGAACTCTAGCACCATATTGTCCTAGAAGCCCTCCTATAACGGGTCCAATGATAAAGCCTAATCCAAAGGCAGCTCCAATCATTCCAAAGTTTTTTGCTCTATTTTCTATTGAGCTGATATCTGCAATATATGCCGAAGCTGTAGTTATACTTGCACCTGTAATTCCAGCAATAATTCGTCCAATAAACAACCATGTAATTGAGGGAGCTAATGCTAATAAGATGTAATCTAGCGTAAAGCCTAGTAAAGAAATTAAAATAATGGGCCGTCTTCCGAATTGATCACTCAAATTACCAATTAATGGAGCAAAAATAAATTGGGTGATTGCATAGGCAAATGTGATCCAACCACCTACTTTTGCAGCCTCACTTATATCTCCTTGTATCAGTTCTTCGATCAGACCTGGGATTACAGGAATGATGATTCCCCAACCAATGACATCAATCAGCATGGTGATAAAAATAAATCCTAGTGCAGCTTGATTTTTGTTTTTTTTCATTAAGGGTTTTTAATAATTAAAATTTTTCAAAAATTTAATTATTTGAGTTGGATTGATTGGCGTCTTCTGAAATTTCATGCTTATCATTTTCCCAACCATTTTTTAATTTAATTTTTTTGTAAAGGCGAATTGATAACATAAGTAAAATACCTAATAAAATAATACCAATTACACCCCATATCCATGAAATAGCACTTTTTAAAACCACTAAAAATACAATTGCAAATAATAAAATTGTAGCAACTTCATTCCATATTCTCAATTTAAAAGATGTGTACTTCACACTATTCATTTGCTGTTGTTTAAATATTTTTTGACAACCAGCATGGTAAAAATATAAAGCAAGTACAAAAGATAATTTTACATGCATCCATGGCATGGTTAAATAAGATGGCACAAGATATAGCATCCAAAAAGCAAAAAAACTAGCTAAGACTGCAGATGGCCAAGTAATAATATACCAAAGGCGTTTACTCATTAGTTTGTACTGAGTCTGTAAGATAGATTTAGCTGGTTCTTTTTTGTTTTCTGCTTCAGCAAAATAAATAAATAACCGAAC
The DNA here is from genome assembly GCA_015665265.1 of Flavobacterium sp. Classification (GTDB taxonomy): domain Bacteria; phylum Bacteroidota; class Bacteroidia; order Flavobacteriales; family Flavobacteriaceae; genus Polaribacter. Next base: position 38,553 of record JADFAM010000126.1, on the reverse strand, counting down.
GATATAAAATAAGCCAGCAAACCAAGTGATAACAAAAATGATATGTAATGCTTTTATGTATGAAATATCCATTCTGAAATATTTTGAGATTATTTTTTTTCTAATTATTAGTTGGTTTTCTGCCAATTTTGAATCCAACTTGCCATGACATCAACCCAGTCATCATTGTCATTCATACAAGGAATATGTTTGAAGTCAGTTCCTCCAGCTTCTAAAAAATCTTCTTTTCCTTCCATGGCAATTTCTTCAAGTGTTTCAAGACAATCTGATACAAAAGCAGGTGTAACTACAGCAACTTTCTTTTTACCTTCCTCAGGAAATTTTTCTAACTCAAAATCTGTGTAGGGTTTTAACCATGGATCTTTCAGTAATCTAGATTGAAAAGAATTACTAAAGGTTCCATCCTTTAGTTCTAAATTTTCAACAATTCCTTTTGTAGTTTCAAAACATTGGTGCCTGTAACAAGTATGGTGAGCTACAGAATTACGTTCGCAACAACTACCATCTAATTTGCAATGATTTTTAGTGGGGTCTGATTTTTTGATGTGTCTCTCGGGTATTCCATGGTAAGAAAATAATACATGGTCATAATCAAAACCATTTAAATGATTTTTAATATTATCACTCATTGCTTTTATGTATTCCGGTTTGTTATAAAAAGCAGGAAGTATATCCATAATTACGTTAGGGTAATGGGTCGCTACAATTTGTTCTGCTTTTACTGTAACGGTCTCATAGGAAGACATTGCATAATGAGGATATAATGGAACAAGTAAAATCTCATCAACACCTTGATCAGTTAACTCCTTAAAACCTTTCTCCATACTCATCGATCCATATCTCATTGCTAGAGAAACAGGAATTTCTGCTTTTGAAGTTACTTTATTAGAAAATCGTTCAGAAATAACAACTAAAGGAGAACCTTCTTCCCACCATATTTTTTTGTAAGCAGCACCCGATTTTTTTGGTCTTACCTGTAAAATAATTCCTTTAATGAGAAGGAAACGTTTCCAGTAAGCAATATCAATTACTCTCTCATCCATTAAAAATTCACCCAAATAACGCTTAACATCTTTTGTTTTTGTAGTGTCAGGTGAACCTAAGTTAACTAGTAAGACTCCTTTCATTTTTTAAAATTTATTTCAGTGACTTTTGTAAATATTTAATTCTTTTTTAATTGATTGGTTACCTCGTAAAGAGCTATGCTTAAGCTGTGAATTACATTCATGGAAGAATTCCTGCCAAACATTGGAATGCATATGCTGTGATCTAAATACTCAATATTTTTAATACCGTTTCGTTCACTTCCCAAAAGTAAAACGATTTTTTTAAGATTTCTAAAATTAAAATCTTGGATATCTATACTCTTATCGGTAATTTCTATACCAATAATTGTATTTCCTTCTTCTTTTAATTTACGAATAGTATCATTAAAATTAGTATAAATAGTATGCTCAATTTGATTTATGGTATTTCTAGCAGTTCGTTTTACAGTATTATTTTCTGTAGATGGTGAACTTTGGTGAAGATAAATTTTTGACACCCCAAAACTTTCAGCAATCCTAAAACACATTCCAATATTACCAGGAGTCCTAATAGCATCACAAACAATAGTAATTGGAAATTGTTGATGATTATTTTGAATGTCTTCGTGACTTAACTGTTTCAAATGGATTCTTATTTTAACTATTGGAAATTAAATATAATTTAAAGACTATTTATTAAGAGACATTATGTATTTCTTGGGAGTTGTGCCAAACTTTTTTTTGAACGCGGCTATAAAATGACTAGATGTACTATAGCCAACCCTTAATCCTACTTCATTAACATTGTGTTGGTTGCTTTCTAATAATCTTCTAGCGTGTTCCATTTTATAATCAAACAAAAAACTAAAAACTGTATCTCCATATATTTGTTTAAATCCTTCTTTTAATTTTTTTATGTTCAATCCTATCTCGTTTGCAAGTTCCTGAAGAGAAGGTGGTTCAGACATATTAGAAATAATAATATCCTTTGCTTTTCTAATTTTAATTACATTTTGTTCATCTACTAAAAAAGGACAATATTCTCCTAAATTAGATTCGTCTTGTTGAAAATGAAGACTTAATAATTCATAAATTTTTCCTTTGATATATAAATCTCTAAGGGAGCTATTGATACTAGAATTAACTATTTGATTTAAAACCAATAAAACCATTGGTTTTATTTCAACATCATCATAGTATTTCTTGTTACTATTTTCTTTACTTAAAAAAGGAATATAACTAGCCTCTTTTGAAAATAGAGAATGAAATTTTTCAATAGAAATTAAAAGAGAGATTAAAATAGTATTTGGGTAAATCTCTAAATTAATTGGTAGACTTCTTTGGGGGTTGTATAGAATGATTGAGCGTTTGTCTAGAACATCAAAAGTGTAACTTCCATTATTAAATAAGAATTTTGAGTTTCCTTTAATGCAAAAGTGCATTTGAATGAAAGTACTGTCTATATTTCTTTCAAATGTGAGTGTTTCATCACTTTCATTTTGAAATTCTAGAATTCTAAATCCATTTTCTAAGTTGATTTCATCAAAAGAACTTCCAGCGACATTTTTTAACATAAATTTTTTTTTAAAAAAAATACTCTTTATTTAGAATGATTCTATACAATAGCATCTTTAACTATTGATTTTACTACAAAAATACAATAAACCGAGTATTTTTAAAATAAAATGTAATCAAAAAACACAGAACGATATAAAAAGTACTTTTAGCGATACTTTTATCTCTTATTACTTTATACTTTTGAGCATTCTTTTTAAGGTTTGAATGAAAATAGATCGTCAAGAAAAAAAACTTTACAACATTGGAATCAGTTACAAAAAAGCTGATGCATCAACCCGAGGTAAATACAGTTTATCCAAAGACAATCAAGTAAGTCTTTTGAAAGAAGCAAAAGAGGTTGGTTTTGATGGATTATTTGTTCTCTCTACATGCAATAGAACAGAAATTACTGGTTTTGCTGATCATCCTTTTCAACTTATTCAGCTTTTGTGTAAGTATTCTGGAGGTGACATTGAAGAATTTGCTAACATCTCAAATATTTATATCGGTAATGAAGCCGTAAATCAGTTATTTAGAATTGGAACTGGTTTAGAAAGTCAGATACTTGGTGATTATGAAATAGTTGGTCAATTAAAACTGGCTTTTAAATTAGCAAAACAACTCAAAACAACTAATACATACTTAGAAAGACTTATAAATTTAGTGCTTCAAGCTAGTAAAAAAGTAAAGAATACCACTCAGTTGAGTTCTGGAACAACTTCAGTATCATATGCGGCTGTTCAGTATATTATCCAGAATGTATCTAACTATAATTCCAAAAATATTCTAGTTTTTGGATTAGGTAAAATGGGGAAGCATACTTGTAAAAATTTAGCTGAATATACCTCAAATAGTTCAGTTTGCTTAATCAATAGAACACAAGAAAAGGCAATTTCTTTTGTGAAAGAACACCACTCAATAAGAAACTCAAATATTAATAATTTAACTGAAGAAATTTCTAATTCAGATATTTTAATAGTTTCTACTGGATCAGATAAGCCCACCATTACAAAAAAGCATATTGAAAAAAATAAAAAAATATTAATTCTAGATTTATCTATGCCTGAAAATGTAGATAGATCAGTTAATGAATTAGATAATGTATCATTGATAAATGTAGATGAATTATCAAAAATTACAATAGAAACATTGTCTAAAAGGCAAAATGAAATTCCCAAAGCTGAACAAATTATTAAGGTCTACAAAGAAGAATTTAATGATTGGTTAAACAACAGAAAGTTAGTTCCAGCTATTAATGCATTAAAAGAATCCTTAGAAGCAATCCAAAAGGATGAAATTAATTTTCATAAAAAGAAAATTAAGAACTTTGATGAAACTCAAGCAGAACTTCTAACCAATAGGTTTATACAAAAAATTACAACTCAGTTTGTAAAGCATCTAAAAGAAGAAAAGACATCAGTTACTGATAGTATTCAAGTGATGTCTAAAGTTTTTGGAAAATCTTAACCATACTCTATGCATAAAGTTATAAGAATAGGTACCCGTGATAGTGAATTAGCATTGTGGCAAGCGAACAGGGTTCAACGAATGTTGAATGAATTAGAGTATAAAACCCAAATAGTCCCAATAAAATCTACTGGAGATATAATTCTAAATAAACCAATTTACGAATTAGGTATTACCGGCGTTTTTACAAGAAATTTAGATATTGCATTATTAAATAATGAAATAGATATTGCTGTTCATTCAATGAAAGATGTTCCAACTATATTGCCTGAAGGAATCATTCAAGTTGCAGTTTTAAAAAGAGCTAACAATAGCGATATAATAGTATTAAAGGATACGGAAGAATTTTTTGGATTAAAGGAGGCTACTATAGCTACAGGTAGTCTAAGAAGAAAAGCAATGTGGTTAAATAGATTTCCAACACACACAGTTGTTGATTTACGTGGTAATGTGAATACTCGTTTAAACAAGTTAAAAGATAATGATTGGAATGGAGCCATTTTTGCAGCAGCTGGTCTTGAAAGAATAGGGAAGAGGCCCGGTGGAGCTGTAAACTTGTCTTGGATGATTTCAGCACCAGCTCAAGGTGCTATCATGATAACATCATTAAACGAAGATGACTATATCAAAGATGCATGTGAGCAATTAAATCATTATGAAACTGAAGTTTGTGTTTCTGTAGAGCGAGATTTTTTACATCGTCTTGAGGGTGGCTGTACTGCACCAATTGGAGCATTTGCTTACATAGATGATAAAACAAAAGAGATTAACTTTAAGGGGGTTCTTTTGAGTAAAGATGGTAAGAAGAAAATAGAGGTAGCTAAAACAGTACCATTAGATAAGCATCGATATTTAGCTAAAGATTGTGCAGATTATATTATCAATAGGGGTGGTAAACAATTGATAATAAATGATATAAATGTAGAAGAGGAAGCTGGGATTAATGTTTTTTCTACAAAATCTCTTTCATTAAGTCAAACTAAATTATTTCATAATACTATTTCTTCTAGTAGTTCAGACTTTATAAAAATAAGATCAAATAGAATTCCTTCCAAGGTAGTCAAAGAACCTATAGAGAATGTTGTTATTACTAGTAAAAATGGTGTAGAGGCTTTGCTAGATAATTTTTCTAAAGATGAGTTAAATTTTAAAAATATTTTTTGCGTAGGTAGAAGGACTAAAAAGCTAATTGAACAAAAAATTGGATCGGTTAGTTACTCTGAAAACAATGCACAAAAATTAGCAGAGTACTTGTCAACAAAATTAAAAGGACAAGTGGTAACTTATTTTTGTAGTGATATACGCTTAGATACTTTACCAATTATTTTATCTGAAAACGGAGTTACTCTAAACGAAGTTGAGGCATACAAAACTATGTACAGTCCAATTGATATTAAAGAAGATGTAAAAGGGGTTTTATTTTACAGCCCTTCAACAGTTGAAAGTTATCTTCAAAAAAATACTTCAGATAAAGTTGCTTTTTGTATTGGAGAATCAACTGCAAAAGAAGCTAGAAAACATTTTAATAACGTAGAAGTAGCAAAAGTTCCTACTGTGGAAAGTTTGATAGAATTAGTAAATCTTTATTATGTATAGTATATCAAGGAGACCAAGAAGAAATCGTAAATCTTCAGCTATAAGAGCCATGGTTCAAGAAACCAACGTGTCAATTAATGACTTTATTTATCCTTTATTTCTCATCGAAGGTTCAGGTAAAAAGGAGGAAATTGCCTCCATGCCAGGGATTTATCGTTATTCGCTTGATTTAATGTTGAAAGAAATTAAAGAATGTGTAGATTTTGGAATTAAAGGATTTTGTGTGTTTCCTTCATTAGGAGACGACAAAAAAGACAAATATGCAACAGAAGGGCATAATAGAAATAGCCTATATATTGAGTCATTAGTGAAGATTAAATCACAGTTTCCAGATATAGTTCTAATGACTGACATAGCCATGGATCCATATTCTATTGATGGACATGATGGTATTCTCGAGAATGGAGAGATTCTTAACGATGAAACTTTAGAAATTTTAGGTAAAATGGCATTAGCACAAGCAGAGGCAGGTGTTGATATTTTAGGGCCATCAGATATGATGGATGGTCGTGTGGGTTATATTAGAAATGTATTGGATCAGGCTGGATATACTCAGGTGTCAATTATGTCTTATACAGCGAAATACGCAAGTGCTTTCTACGGACCATTTCGAGAAGCTTTAGACTCAGCTCCAAAATTTGGAGACAAAAAAACATATCAAATGAATCCAGCTAATGCTGGTGAAGCACTTATTGAAGCTGATTTAGACGTTAAAGAAGGTGCAGACATGATAATGGTAAAACCTGCTTTGTCTTATCTAGATATTATTAAGTCACTAAAAGATAATTATGATATACCTGTTGTTGCATATAATGTTAGTGGTGAATATGCAATGATTAAAGCCGCTGCCGAAAAAGGATGGCTCGATGGTGAAAAGGTGATGATGGAAAGCTTGTTAAGTATTAAAAGAGCTGGAGCTAGTATTATCATCACTTATTTTGCAAAAGAAGCTGCTAAATTATTGTTGAAAAAACAATAAAAATTAGATAGATAAAAAATCTTCTTTAACACACAATAAAAATTTAAGTTCAAGAAGTTAAATTAATAATCAAAGAAAAATGAACTTTAAAAAATCTCAAAAACTTTACGATAAAGGATTAGTAAATCTTGTAGGTGCTGTTAACTCGCCTGTAAGAGCATTTTCATCAGTTGGAGGAAACCCTTTATTTATTAAAAGAGGGAGAGGTTCTCAAATAATAGACGTAGATAATAATAAATATGTAGATCTTGTTTTGTCTTACGGTCCAATGATACTGGGTCATCGACACAAAAAAGTGCAGAAAGCTGTTCATAAAGCACTTAAAAATGGGTATTCATTTGGTGCCTCAACTGAAAATGAAATTACACTAGCAAAAATAGTTTGTGATGCATTTCCAGGTATGGATAAAGTTCGTTTCGTGAATTCAGGAACAGAAGCTGTTTTAAGTGGAATTCGTTTAGCTAGATCCTTTACTGGAAAAGATAAAATTATAAAATTTTCTGGATGCTATCACGGTCATCAGGATGCTTTATTAGTGGCAGCTGGGTCAGGATTAGCAACATTGAGTTTACCAGGAAGTAAAGGAGTTCCTGAAGGAGCTGTAAAGAATACCTTAATTGCGAAGTACAATGATTTAGATAGTGTTAAAAAGCATTTTGAAGAATATGATGATATTGCTGGTGTTATAATTGAACCTATTGGTGGAAATATGGGGGTAGTTATTCCCCAAAATAACTTTTTAAAAGAGTTAAAAGATTACTTATTGTCTAAAGGAGCATTATTAATTGCTGATGAGGTAATGACAGGTTTTCGATCAAAATTTGGTGGAGCACAAGAATTATTGGGAGTAGAGGCAGATATTACCTGTTTAGGAAAAGTAATTGGAGGAGGTTTTCCAGTAGGAGCATATGGTGCAAGGAATGAAATTATGGAACAGGTAGCTCCATTAGGAGGTATGTATCAGGCGGGGACTTTAAGTGGTAACCCCATAGCTATGGCTGGAGGTATTTCTACCCTTAAAGAATTAAAAAAGCAAAATCCATATGAAAAATTCGATGCTGTAGGAGATAGACTTTCGTCCATGTTATTAGGTGCTGGTAAAAAATATAATATAGACGTGACCGTTAACAGATTTGGATCTATGATGAACCCTTTTTTCACCAATGTTCATGTAACAAATTTTGAAGAGGCTCAAACATCTGATACAAATAGATTTGCTATCTTCTTCTGGGAAATGATTAAGAACGGTGTGTTTTTACCTCCTTCTCAGTTTGAAGCTTGGTTTTTATCATCTGCAATTTCCGAGAAAGATATGTTAATTATAGAAAAAGCAATAGAAAAATCATTCCAAAAAATTCAAGAACAATAATGAGAATAATAAGTAAATACTTGTAAGAAACTTGGACCCACAGATATGGTATTAATGGTTATAACTCAGCCTTACCATCTTGTGAAAACAGAAAAAAGAGAAGGAACAATCACTTTTATAAATAAGGATAATAAACAATAAGATGATAAAGAACGATTTATTTTTAAGAGCATTAAAAGGCGAGACAGTTGACAGACCACCTGTTTGGATGATGCGTCAAGCTGGTCGTTATTTGCCAGAATTTATGGAAATTAAAAAGAAATATGATTTCTTTACAAGATGTAGAACTCCAGAGTTGGCATCCGAAATTACGGTACAACCCATAAGAAGATATGGCATGGATGCAGCAATTTTATTTTCAGATATTTTAGTCATCCCTCAGGCTATGAATATTGAGGTTGAAATGAAGCCTGATTTTGGCCCTTATCTACCAAACCCTGTTAGAAATCAAAAAGGAGTTGATACTGTAATAATACCAGATGTTCACTCAGAATTAGGATATGTTATGGATGCTATTAAAGCTGCCAAAGAAAAATTAAACGATGAAATTCCGTTAATAGGCTTTGCAGGTTCTCCATGGACAATTTTATGTTATGTAGTTCAAGGACAAGGGTCTAAAAATTTTGACAAAGCAAAGGAGTTTTGTTTTACAAATCCTATTGCAGCTCATCAATTATTACAAAAAATTACAGATACTACCATTGCATATTTAAAAGCTAAAGTTAATGCTGGAGTTAATGCTGTTCAAGTATTTGATTCTTGGGGAGGGATGTTATCTCCTACAGATTATCAAGAATTTTCTTGGCAGTATATTCAACAAATAATAGATGCGTTAAAAGATGTTGCTCCTGTAATAGCTTTTGGTAAAGGGTGTTGGTTTGCGCTAAATGAAATGTCAAAATCTGGTGCTGCTGCTCTAGGGGTAGATTGGACCTGTTCGGCAAGAAATGCTCGTTATTTATCTGGAGGTAATATTACACTTCAAGGTAATTTTGATCCATCTAGGTTGTTGTCACCGCCAGCGGTGATAAAAAAGATGGTTCACCAAATGATAAATGAATTTGGTAAAGATAAATACATTGTTAATTTAGGGCATGGTATTTTACCAAACATTCCACTAGAAAATGCGAAAGCATTTGTAGATGCAGTTAAAGAATATAAAGTTTAAATGCTTTTATGGAATATCATAAAAGGAGTTCGTTTTAGACAACTGAAAAGTGTGTTAGTGTTTTTATTCAAACATCCTATTTTTATGGTTTCTACAATAATAGCTACTTTTGATGTTGTAAGAGTTTCCCAAAAAGAATTTCCTAATACTCATGGGCTTCACAATAAAGCTAATGCTTTTCGTCATGCTTTATGGAATATTTTTATTGCTAAGCAATGTGCTTTGTTTTCAAGAAAAAGTCATGAAGTAATTTCATGGACCAAGGAGTTTACAGATTGGCATGAAGATTTTTCTCCTAATGAAGAACTTTCAAGAATAATGGATCTTCACAATAATTATATTGGAAGAGAATTGTTTCTTAAAACCCCAGAAAGTACTCACAAGCAATGGGTGATTTTGATGAAAGAACAATTACATAAAGCTGTTCAAATAGTTTCAGTTGAAGATGTTGTAAACTATCCAAGTCAATTAGTGTATCTTGAAAACTAAAAGATAAGATTAGTAATTATTAAAAAATAAAAAAATGCCTCATTTTATAGTAGATTGTTCAGAAAACATATTAGAATTAAAAGATCCAAAAGAACTTTTAGAAGAGGTTTTTGATGCAGCTTTTTCTACAGGTCTTTTTAAAAGAGATGCTATTAAAGTTCGTTTAAATCCTTTTAAATATTCTTTAGTATTGGGAGGAGATTCAGATTTTATTCACGTTTTTGGGAATATTATGGAAGGAAGAACAGAGGCGCAAAAAGTAGATCTTTCAAGAAAAATTGTTTCAAAATTAAATCAATTATTTCCTGAGACACCAATCATTTCAATCAATATAAGAGACTTTGAAAAAGTATCTTATATCAACAAAACCATGCTTTAAAACTGATGATAAACGGATTTGCACAAGGGCTTAGAGCTTATTTTGAAGCTTACCGAATACTTTCCCGACTTAGACTTTGGAAATATTTTGCAATTCCTATTGTATTATCTGTGATTATTTTTTTTATCATCGGAATTTTATCCTATTTTTTTTCAGAGGATATTGGAAATTATATTGCCAATGTTTGGTTTTCGAATTTTTGGCCATGGGATCATGGAAGGGGTACTATTCATAACATTAGCAACATACTAGGCGCAATGATTGTGATTCTCATAGGTTTTATAGTATTTAAACACCTTATTATGGCTATATCAGCTCCTTTTATTGGGCCTATATCTAAAATCATTGAGGATGATTTTACTGGAATTATATCAGAAAAAGAAAATTCTTCGTCCCTTAAATTATTATTAAGAGGAGTTAGAATAGCGATGAGAAATCTTCTAAGAGAATTACTTCTAACCCTTCCCATACTTTTTTTAGGTTTGATACCAGTCATAGGATTATTTTCTACAGTCTTAATTTTTCTTTTACAGTCTTATTTTGCTGGTTTTGGGAATATGGATCCTACACTTGAACGGCATTTTACTTATAAAGAAAGCATCCTTTTTGTTCAAAAAAATAAAGGAATAGCGATTGGTAATGGCTTTGTCTTTATGCTATTTTTATTGATTCCTTTTGTTGGAATAATTTTTATTATTCCTTTTTCTGTTACCTCAGCTACTATAGCTACTGTAAAAATAATTAACGAATAATATTTTATGAAAGATCAATTTTATAAATACATAGAGAGTTTACAAGATAGGATCACTACTACAATTGAAGAATTAGATGGGGTTGCAAAGTTTGAAGAAGATATTTGGAAAAGAGATGAAGGAGGTGGGGGTAAAACCCGTGTTATAGAAAACGGTGCTGTTTTTGAAAAAGGAGGTGTTAATATATCAGCTGTTTATGGTGAATTGCCAGAAGCATTAAGAAAGCAATTTAAAGTAGAAGAAGGTGATTTTTTTGCCTGTGGATTAAGTCTAGTCTTACACCCTAAGAACCCATTTGCACCTACTGTTCATGCCAATTGGCGTTATTTTGAAATGTACGACTCGCAGGGTGAAATTGTAACTCAATGGTTTGGGGGAGGGCAAGATTTAACACCCTATTATATATTTAATGAAGATGCAATTCATTTTCACACAGTTTGTAAAAATGTTTGTGATACTTATCAAGAAGAATTTTATCCCAATTTTAAAAATAACTGTGATGACTATTTTTGGAATACTCATAGAAATGAAGCTCGTGGTATAGGAGGGTTATTCTTTGACTATTTAAAGGAAACAGATATGTTTACTATACAGGATAGATACGATTTTGTAACAGCTGTTGGTAATAGCTTTTTAGAAAGTTATATTCCAATAGTTGAAAAGAGAAAAAAAATGACTTACGAAAAATCTCATAAAGACTGGCAAGAAATTCGAAGAGGGCGTTATGTTGAATTTAATTTAGTTCATGATAGAGGAACATTATTTGGTTTAAAAACCAATGGAAGGATTGAAAGTATTTTAATGAGTTTGCCGCCAATAGTTCAGTGGAAATATAATTATAGTCCTAAAGAAGGTTCTGAAGAACAAAAATTAATAGATGTTTTAACAAATCCAATAGATTGGGTTTAAAGATTTATTCCTAATTTCAATAAAAAAACATGAAAAAATATTTATTACTATTAACAGCTATTTCAATCTTTCACTCTGTTAGTTCTCAGGAAATTATTAAGAAAGTAACATTATTATGGGATACATCTTATAGTATGATTGATAGAAATTTAGATAATGATTTAGATTATTTAAATGAATATTTTTCAGAAAACTTGAATACACAAGTTACCCTTGTTAAATTTAGTAATGACATCATCTTAAATCAAACTTATAGTATTAAAAATAGTAATTGGTTAGAATTAAAAAAGGAACTTCAAATTACTACTTATGATGGTTCAACAAACTATAATAAAATAAAAACTACTAAAACAGATGAGGTTTTATTATTTTCTGATGGATATACTTACGATTCAAAATTTCCAAAATTAAATGCATCTCTTATTGTTATATCTAGTAATAAAGAATACAACACAGATTTTTTAAAAACCATTGCGAAAGCCTCTAAAAAAGAATTTGTTAATTTAAGAACTATCCAATCTAACAACTCTAAAGCATCTAAATTTAAAACCATTAATGGAAGGGTTAGTGATGAAAATGGATACCTTTCGGATGTTACTGTTATTTCAAGAGACAATAATTTACAGACTATAACTGATAGTTTAGGTAATTTTTCGATTGAAGCCCAGAATAGAGGAATTCTAGAATTTAGATACATAGGGAAAAACACTATTTTATCTAGAGTTTCAGAAAGTACTGTAAAAAACATCTATATGACTGACGGTAATATGATACTCGATGAGGTTGTCCTTGAAAACAAGAAAGAAGAAATAATAGATAATGGGTATGGTAAACTAGATAAAAAAAGATTAGGGTACTCTGTTGAAACTTTAGCTGGAGATAAAATAATACCCTCAAATACAAATGTAAAAGATGCTGTAGCAGGTAAATTCTCAGGTGTAAGAATAGGAGCTAATGATGATTTAACCCAGTTTGTGGGAAGAGGTAGATACACTACTATTTTAGGGAATCAGTATGGTCTTGTAGTTGTTGATGGCTTAGCAATTAAACAAAGTGACTCTTCAATGGGTGTAGGTTTTATTGCTGATACAGGTTTTATTAATCCAGAAAATATAGAGAGTGTTACCTATTTAAAAGGTTTGGCTGCAACAAATATATACGGGACTGAAGGGAGAAATGGGGTATTGCTTATAAAAACAAAAACAGGATCGTCAAGTTTTAAAAAGAAAAAGAAAAGACAATTAGGAAACACACCTACCTACATAAACGATATTGAAATTGAAGAAATTATTGATAAACCTTATATAAAAGAAATATCACAAACAACAACTATCGAAGAGGCCTATAAAATCTACCTCTCTCAAAGAAAATTATATGGTAAGGATGTCAGTTTCTTTTTTGACATAGCATCCTATTTTAAAAATTGGAATAACCCTTATTTAGTAAAGAGAATATTATCCAATGTTTTAGAAATAAATAAAAAATTAAATCTTGAGATTTTAAGGGTATTAGCTTATAAATACGACGAGTTTGAAATGTTTGAAGAATCTATTAATGTATATGAACAGCTTATTTCTTTTGAACCTTCTGAATCTCAATCATACAGAAATTTAGCTCTAAGTTATCAGTTCAATAAACAATTTAGGGAAGCGCAAGAGATTTACAATAAAATTCATAACAATCAATATTCTGAGGTCAATTCATTTAATGGGTTAAAACAAACTATTAATGCAGAATATAAAAATTTAATAGCATTACATAATTCAACTTTATTAGCTACTAATATTCCAGAATTTTATAAGAAAAAAGCAGAATACGATACACGTATTATATTTGAATGGAGTCATTTTGATGCCGAATTTGATTTACAGATTGTGAATCCTCAAAAAAGATATTTTACATGGTCGCATACACAAAAGGAGGAAGCTTCTAGATTTATTAAAGAAACATCTCAAGGTTATGGATTAGAAGAGTTTTTCATAACTAAAAAAGATAAAGGAGAATGGTTGTTTAATTTAACCTATTATGGTAAAAAGACTGGTGATAATTCTATGCCTTCTTTTGTAAAAGTGACAGTATATAGTAATTTTGGAAAACCTAACCAAACAAAAAAAGTAACTGTGAAAGAATTAAACGATTTAAATAAAAAAGAATCTATTTTAAAACTCGAAATCTAGTTATTTTGTAAAAAATTATGATATTATTATAAAACATCTGTTTTAAATGAATTATTCATTTTAAAATCAACTAATATACTCTATTCATTGAGTTTAATTTATTTTTAAAAACTTTTTTCAGCCCTAAAAATTATTAATTTATCGCTCATTTTTCGTACTTTCGCAATCTCAAAACCAATGAATAATGGCTAAGTTTGAATTAAAATTACCTAAGATGGGTGAAAGTGTTGCAGAGGCAACAATTACATCTTGGTTAAAACAGGTTGGAGATACTATAGAATTAGATGAAGCAGTTGTTGAAATAGCTACAGACAAAGTAGACTCAGAGGTGCCTAGTGAAGTAGAGGGAACACTTGTAGAAATTTTATTTGAACAAGATACTGTTGTAGCTGTTGGTCAAACAATAGCCATAATTGAAACTGATGGCAACGAGGAAACACCAACACATACTCTGGAAGAAAAAGAAGAGATTGTTGAGCAAGTTGAACAGGTTCAGCAAACGATAGAAGCTGCCTCACTAATTAAGAATACACCCATAACTAAAACGTCAGATTCTGGAAAATTCTTTTCACCTTTGGTGAGAAAGATTGCAGAAACCGAAGGTTTATCCATGGAACAGTTAGATATGGTTTCTGGGACAGGAAAAGATGGTAGAGTTACTAAAAATGATATACTTTCCTTCATAGAAGGTAGAAATAATTTACAGCCCTCAAAGATTTCTGAATCTGAAAATATTATTTCAGAAACTAAAGACGTTGTTAGATCAATTTCAGTTTCCGTTAATGGTGAAGATGAAATTATTGAAATGACTCGTATGGGTAAATTGGTTTCTAAACACATGGTGGCCTCCGTTCAAACATCAGCACATGTTCAATCTTTCATTGAAATTGATGTTACAAATATTGTAAAGTGGAGAGCTAAAGTAAAAGATGCATATTTTATTAGAGAGGGCGAAAAATTAACTTTCACTCCTATCTTAATGCATGCTATAGCAGCTACAATTAAGAAATTTCCAATGATTAACATTGCTGTTCAAGGCGATACTATTATAAAAAAGAAAAATATAAATTTAGGAATGGCAGCTGCTCTTCCAGATGGTAATTTAATAGTTCCTGTTATCAAAAATGCAGATCAATTAAACCTAGTTGGTATGACTAGGCAAGTAAATGATTTGGCTATAAGAGCAAGAAATAATAAACTAAAACCAGATGAGATACAAGATGGAACGTATACGGTTACCAATGTAGGAAGTTTTGGTTCTGTAATGGGTACACCAATAATAAATCAACCCCAGGTGGCAATATTAGCTCTTGGAGCAATACGTAAAGTCCCAGCGGTTATTGAAACTTCTGAGGGAGATTTTATTGGAATTAGACAAAAAATGTTTGTGTCTCATTCTTACGACCATAGAGTTGTTAATGGAGCATTAGGAGGAATGTTTATTAAAACATTAAAAGAAAGTTTAGAGTCTTGGGATTTGAATCAAGATTTCTAAAACTATCTAAAGAATAAATAACAATTTAGTAACTATATAAATAAATAAAATGAAAAGAATACTTATCGCATTATTAGTAATTACATCAATAGCTGTATCAGCCCAAGAATCAGTTTTGTTACGTCTCAATTACACCGAAGGAGATAGTTATTTAATGACTGTTGAATCTAAACAAGGAATGGGAGCTCAAGGTGGTGTGAATATGAAAATGAATATGGGAATGATTGTTTCTGAAGTATCTGGAGATAATGTTAAAACAGAATCTAAGATTTTGTCAGTAGCCCTCGATATGATGCAAGGCGGAATGGCTATGAGTTATGATTCCAATAAAAAAGATGAAGAACTAGATCAGATGGGTCAAATGTTAAAATCTCAATTTGATCCTATGATGAATTCAATTATATATAATTCTTACGATAAATTAGGTAATATTACAGAAACCAAAGTAGAACCTTCTGTGCCTGGAATGAATCAACTTACTGAAGGATCTGGATCTGTTATTTACCCTAATGAAAAGATTTCTGTAGGTTCTTCTTGGAGTTCAAATAAAGATAATCAAGGGATGAAAACTACTACTACTTATACAGTTAGTCAAATTAAAGATGGTATCGTTTATCTAGATATTACTGGGAATGTTTCTGGTGCAGAAGGCGTAGATGGTGCTGTTAAAGGAAGTTCAGAAATTGAAGTTAGTACCGGATTAGCTAAAAAAACATCAATAGAGATTGCTATCTCTAACCAAGGTATGGATATTACAATAAACTCTAATATAACAATGACTAAAAATTAGTTTGGTTTAAATACAAAAAAAACCTCTAGAATCTCTAGAGGTTTTTTTTTATTATAAAAAATTCTAAGCTAGCATGGTAACAGGATTCTCAATATAAGCTCTTACAGTTTGTAAGAATTGAGCACCAGTAGCTCCATCTACAGTTCTGTGATCACATGCTAATGTTACTTTCATGGTGTTTCCAACCACTATTTGACCATCCTTAACAACAGGTTTTTGTTCTATAGCACCTACAGATAAAATTGCTGAATTTGGTTGATTGATAATCGATGTAAATTCTTGAATTCCAAACATTCCTAAATTAGAAATTGTAAACGTACTACCTTCCATCTCGTTAGGAGCAATTTTTTTATTTCTAGCTTTTCCTGCTAAATCTCTAACGTTTCCACCAATTTGAGTTAAACTCATTTGGTCTGTAAATTTTAACACAGGAACTAAAAGGCCGTCGTCTACAGCAACTGCAACACCAATATGAATATGATGGTTATATCTGGTAGTATCTCCATTCCATGAAGTATTTACTTGGGGATGCTTTTTTAATGCCATAGCACAAGCCTTTACTACCATATCGTTAAATGAAACTTTAGTTTCTGGTAAAGCATTAATTGTTTTACGTGAAGCTATGGCATTGTCCATATCCAACTCTATGGTAAGATAATAGTGTGGAGCAGAAAATTTTGACTCCCCTAGACGTTTTGCGATCACTTTACGCATTTGAGAATTTTTCACTTCCTCAGAACCCTCTTCGCCAGCTGCTACAAATGTAGTTACTGGAGCAGCAGTATCTTGAGTTGTCTGAATAGGCGAAGTCGTTGCCTCAGAAACTTGATTTACAACAGGTGTATAATTTTCTACATCTCTCTTTACAATTCTTCCATTTTCTCCAGAACCTATTATGTCTGCTAAGTTAATGCCTTTATCTTTTGCAATTTTCTTTGCTAGAGGTGAAGCAAAAATTCTCCCTCCAGTATTGTTTGACTGAGAAATTACTGCTGTTTGTTCTTCAATTTGTTCTGTTTCAGAAGTTGGATCCTCATTTTTAGCTTCAATAGTAGCAGTAGAGATATTACCTTCTTTATGAGCGGTTACCAGAGTAGATACATCTGTGCCTTCTGGTCCAATAATGGTTAGTAAACTATCTACTTTTGCACTTTCTCCTTCTTGAACACCAATATGTAATAAAACACCTTCATAAAAAGATTCAAATTCCATAGTGGCTTTATCTGTTTCAATTTCAGCTAAAATATCTCCTTCTTCAACGTTATCTCCAACATTTTTTAACCATGAGGCTACAGTTCCTTCTTCCATGGTATCACTAAGCCTTGGCATAGCAATAACATTTACTCCATCAGGAATAGATGTAGTAGTAGTTTCTGAAACTATTTCCTCTGGAGAAACTTCTGTTGAAGACTCCTCTAGGGAAGCCCCATTTAAAATTCCAGAAATATCTTCGCCTTCATCACCTATGATTGCTAGAAGAACATCTACTGGAGATGTTTCACCCTCTTGGACCCCTATGTGTAATAAAGTACCTTCATTAAAAGATTCAAATTCCATAGTAGCCTTATCGGTCTCAATTTCAGCAAGGATATCTCCTTCTTCTACTTTATCACCAACTTTTTTTAACCATTTTGCTACAACACCTTCTTCCATGGTGTCACTTAAGCGAGGCATATTTACAATTATTGCCATAAGTCTATTCCTAAATTAATTTTTTACTCTTTCGTATTAAAAACTTTAAGAGCTGTTTTTTACTTGATACTGATAGTAGATTATTTAATAAAAGGATAATCTTCTTGTTCGTATACTACATCGTGTAATTGACTTACTTCAGGATATGGAGATTCATCTGCAAATTTCTCACATTCTTTAACTTTGTCTTTTACCTCCTGATTTATTTTTTCAATTTCCTCTGTGGTAGCATACTTTTTTTCTTTAATAATATCTAGTATTTGAGTAATTGGATCAATTTTTTTGTATTCTGCTACTTCATCTTTTGTTCTGTAATGTTGTGCATCAGACATTGAATGCCCTCTGTAACGGTAGGTTTTCATTTCTAAAAATGTTGGACCTTCACCACGTCTTGCCCTTTGGATAGCTTCATCTACAGCTTCAGCAACTTTTATTGGATTCATTCCATCTACTGGACCACAAGGCATTTCGTATCCTAAACCTAGCTTCCATATATCCGTATGATTTGCAGTTCTTTCTACAGAAGTTCCCATAGCATATCCATTATTTTCAACAATAAATACTACGGGTAATTTCCAAAGCATAGCCATATTAAAAGTTTCATGAAGAGAACCTTGTCTAGCAGCACCATCCCCAAAGCAAGTGAGTGTTACTCCATCACTTCCTTTGTACTTATCACCAAACGCAATTCCTGCACCTAAAGGAATTTGACCACCTACTATTCCGTGACCTCCGTAAAACCCGTATTTTTTTGAGAAAATATGCATGGAGCCTCCCATACCTTTTGAAGTACCAGTTGCTTTTCCATATAATTCTGCCATTACTCTTTTAGGATCTTCACCCATTCCTATAGGTTGAACGTGATTTCTGTAAGCAGTAATCATTTTATCTTTGGATAAATCCATAGCATGAATAGCACCTGCTAGAACGGCTTCTTGACCGTTATATAGATGTAGAAAGCCTCTCACCTTTTGTTGGATGTAAACAGAAGCTAATTTGTCTTCAAATTTTCTCCAAAACAACATGTCTTTATACCAATTAATATAGGTTTGCTTGGTAACTTTTTTCATTCTTTTTATTGTTTTTTTTCAAATTAGGAATCCAATAAAATTGACAGATTCTTAATACAAAAATAAATGAATTAAGTAGAATAAAAAAAGCAGGAGTGGTTAAATTAATTACAACGTTTTCGCTCCCTTTAATTATTTGTCTTTTGCTATGATAACAGTGGCTTTAGCACCAGTGGCGAGGTTCCATTCATTAGATGAAATAACATTTCCTGCATCATCATAAACTTTAAAACCAGCTGTGTTAGGTCCAGATGTTCCTTGGTTTAATGCTACAAATGCTATTTTATTAAGTCCTACTTGCAATGGTAAATCAAAACTTTGATAAGAAGATCTTAAGGTGATGTTTTTTATGATTGGAATACCATTAATTGTTATGGTAACTCTATCACCATCTGGATATTGAAAATCTCGACATATTATCCTAACTGAATTAGATTGGGTTCTAAAACTTCCTAAATCTTGGTCAATTTTTGGGTACGGAGCATTAATTTTCTTCCAAGACTTTAAAAAACGTTCTTCAGATATTTTAGCAGCTGAAAGGATTCCTTTATTGTTAAGGTCATCTTCTTTTTTCTTTATGGCATCTTTTCTCTTTTTTTTACCATAAGCTTCTTTAAAACCATTATCATTATTAATTTCTAATGGAGTAGGTTTTTTTAATTTATTAGTGGGTATGGCTATAATAACTTTTTTACCAGTAATTTTTTTGTTAGAGTCAACTATAGTATCTACTTGAGCTATCATTGAGATAGGTAGTAGTAAAAAAGCAAAAGAAAAGAAGTTTTTTAGTAAACTCAAAATAGATTTTTTGATTCTAGTTATGATTACAAATATAATGCTGATAAGTATGCAAGTAGTTTAGATTTTGTTAAAACTTGTTATTCTATATCAAAATTGAAGTAGGTGTTAGGAAATGGTTCATCTACCAATGTAAAATGCCACCATTCATTGTCATAGGGCTTGAAACCATTTTTAATCATAATATTTCGTAAAAGCATTCTATTTTTTTCTTGTCTACTAGATAGTTTTTTATGGAATGAATGTGATGTAGCTCCAAAAAAATCATAAGAACTCCCCATATCTAGTTCTTTATTAGTTTTTATTTCTACGACACTTAGATCTACTGAGCTTCCTCTTGTATGACCAGATTTTGATGCTATAAAGCCTAATTGAAATAAGTCTGATTTATGAATTGTAGGATAATAAGATTGTTTCATTAATGTATCGTTTAGTTTTTTAGCCCATCTAACAAAATGATTTACTGATTGTTGAGGTCTGTATGCATCATATACTTTTAAACTTAAACCCATCTGTTTTAGCTCAGCCTGAACTTTTTTTAAAGCATTAGCTGCAGCGTTAGAAATAATTACAGTATTTTTCTTATAACCATCTATTTTCTTTCCAATAAAATTATTACTTGAAAAATATCTGAGTTCTTGTTGTATAGAGCCATCAACTTCTGATAGATACGAAAACCCTTTTTTAAGTATTTGAGCATTCATTTGACTGCATGTTAAAAGCATAAAAAAAATAACATAGTTTTTCATACAATAAAAGTATTGAAAATATTTAATTTTGTGAATTATGGAAGCATTAACATTAACTACACCAGCACTATTATTTTCGGCAATTTCTTTAATCATGTTAGCTTACACTAACAGGTTTTTAGGATATGCAGCAGTAATCAGAAATCTACATGCTGTTTATTTAGATAAAAAAGACGAATCTTTATTAAGACAGATCAAAAACTTAAAACTTAGGTTAACCTTAACTCGTTGGATGCAAATATTTGGGATAGGAAGTTTATTGTTGTGCGTTTTAACAATGTTTTTAATTTATATTGAGTATAAGATGGTAGCCATTTGGTTGTTTGGCATAGCACTTTTATTGTTAATTATTTCTTTGGCATTACTTATCAAAGAAATTCAAATTTCTTCTAAAGCTTTGGAGTATCATCTTTCAGATATAGAAGATCATTTAAAGAAAAATAAGAGCTGATTAATTGTTAACAGCTCTTATTCATCCATATTTACAAAACTAAATATTGCTTTTTTATCTCTTGGTATTTATCTCATTATTAATTAGAGATACTTCCTCCAGATGATGTTTTTCTTGTTATTTTTTCTGGATTTCCTTCAAAAGAAATACTTCCTCCACTACTAGCTTTTCCATCAATAGATTCTGATGCATGGACACTTATACTTGCACCACTACTTACCTTTGTCGTAACATTTTTAGACAGTAACTTATAGGCATTTATGGAGCTACCACTTGATGCACTTGTTTCATGGTTTGTGGACTTTCCTTTAATTTTCATGTTTGACCCACTACTAGAACTTGACACTACGCTGTTAGCATTTACATCTATATTGGCACTTGCGCCACTACTGGTATTTGATATAAGGTTAACTGCTGTAACCTCTAGAGTTAACTTGGCGCCACTACTAGAGCCAATATGAAGATCTGTAGCTTTAATTACATTAGTAGTGATTACATTACTTCCACTAGAAGCTTTTAACTCATCCAGGGTATTTACTGTCAGATACACTTTTTTTGAAGCAGATTTCCAAATATTTTTTTCAGTGTAAATTTTTAATTTTCCATCCTCAACCTCTGTGATAATAATATCATGTAAATTTTCGTCGGCTTCTACAGTTAGTGAAATTTCACTCCCTTGGTCTATTATTAATTCTATACCTGTACTTACCTTTACTTTCGTAAAATCTTCATTAATATCTCTTTTAATAGAGATTACATTTTTATTTCCTTCAATTCTATTTAGTATATCTATACTACATGTGGAAAGGGTAATTAGGAATAAGAAGGCTGTAAATTTGATGATAATTAGTTTCATAGTTTTTTTTTGATAAATTTATAATTCTTTTTGTGTTTAATTAATTATTGAGTACTCAATTGTTGATTTTTTTGGATGAACTGTTTTTAAACATCTTTTAATTACATTTTAAGCTGTTTTATACAGTCAGTACAATTCAACCCTTTTTCTGTCATTTCAAAAAAATGATTGGTTACATCTCCATGATATAGGTTATTACTATTTTTAATTCGATATAAGAAACTATGAGTGCTAGTGTCTATAAACACAGTGTTACCCTCTGGAACATATATCGTCACATATACAATTTCATCACTTGACCTATGATTTAAATGAGATAAGAAAAAAGCATTTAATTTTAGAGTACTGTCTTTTATTGAATAGCGATAATCAATTTTTGCAGCTTTTTCATTAGCCTTATTTTTATTTCTTCCTTCAGAGACTTTTCTAATTTTAAATGTAAAATTTTCAGTATTACTTTTTTCTACAGATACTTTTACGTTGGTAGAATAAATTTTTTTAACGCCATTATCTTCAACTTTTATTCTCTTAGTACTTCTTCTTAATTTGTCTTGAAAATAAAGTTCATCATCATTTATCATTTTTAAAAACAAGGTGTCTTTAGATGATAAATTTAATGGATAATTTTCAATTTTGGTTCCGTTATAAGCATCAGATGTTCCTATGTCTATTCCGGCAAAAACAATTGTTAATAAAGCTACAATCCAAACGCTAAGTAATGATAAAGACACTGTTTTACTGAATTGTTTTATGTTACTTGAAATGATTCTAAGGCCAAGTATAAAAAGAATTAAAAAAGGAAATCCAATTACAATAAACATACAAATAGAAAGTATCCAATAGGGTATGATTGAATCATATACGAAATCGGGAAGGTTTATAAGATTGTCACCATATCCTAATAATTCAAAACTTCCTAAAGAGAAAACTCCAAAGAAAATAGAGATTAAAATGATTGAAGAAAAAATAACTATAATTAAACCGATAAACTTACCTATTACATTAAATACAACAGTAATCATATTTCCAATAACGTTAAGTAAGTCTTGCAAGCCAGATGTGGTATTCTTTCCATTTCTTTGGAATCCATCTGCTACTTTTTTTTTTACATTATTTGCGCCATCTTCGATAGTTTCTTTGATAGAACTGAACTCCTCTCTAATTTTTTTCTCAATATTGTCAATAGTTACTCGCTCTCCTTCCATTTGAAGTTTTTCTGCAGTTGTTTTTGCTTCTGGAGTAACAATCCAAAATACTATGTAGGCAATAAGACCCATCCCAGAAAAAACAGTTAATAAGATAAATGCAATTCTAATCCAAACAACATCAAGATCCAAGTAATGAGCAATCCCTGATGAAACACCACTTATAAATCTATTTTCACGATCTCTAAATAATTTTTTAAAATTGTTTTTACCGTTGTTAGATTTAGACTTTGTTTCTTCGAAGCTTTCATCATTATCTGAATAATCTTCTGGCTCTCCCATTATTTTTATAATATGATGAATGTCTAGCTCATTAACAACTTGACGAGTTTCTGTAATTTTTTCAGATAATAATTCACAAATTCGTGCTTCTATATCAGCAATAATTTCATTTTTGCCCTCAGGATCGTCACTTAAAGATTTAGCAATGGCATCTAAATATTTTTTTAATTTTTTGTAGGCGGTTTCGTCTATATGAAAAAAATATCCCCCTAAATTTATATTGATAGTCTTATTCATTTTTTACTTATTATTTGTTATTTGGTTTACAGCAACCATTAAATTATTCCAGGTCTTATCTAATTCTTTTAAAAATTGTTGTCCGCTTTCTGATAATACGTAGTATTTTCTTGGTGGACCAGAACTGGATTCTTCCCATCGATAGGATAATAAACCAGAATTTTTCAGCCTTGTAAGTAAAGGGTATATGGTTCCTTCTACAACAATCATTTCTGCACTTTTAAGTGTAGAAATGATCTCAGATGTATAGGCATCTCCATGTTGTAAAATAGACAAAATACAATACTCTAAGACTCCTTTACGCATTTGAGCCTTCGTGTTTTCTATCTTCATAAATGCTGTGAAATTTTATAGTGTAAGGTTTATTTATGCAAATATAGGGTAAAAGATAGTATTATGCAAAACATAGTACTATATTTAATAGCTTTTTAGATTTTATAAATTGCCTTTCATAGCATGTGGTAATAATCAATTTACTTTTTTTATCTAAAAAAACAGATCTAATCAATTATCATTTAATTCTTAGCTTTGGATAAATTTTTATCAATAAAAATGACACAACTTCAATATATTTCTTTCATTTTATTAGGACTTTATTTTTTTGTAATTATGCTTGTTGTGCTAAAAGCCAAGAAAAGTACTTCCTCAGAAGACTATTTTTTGGCAAGTAGAAAATTGCCATTTTGGGCTTTATCGATAACTTTTATTGCTTCATGGTGGGGTGGAGGTTCTGCTATAGATCTTGTAGACCACGGTTTTAATCAAGGAATTAGCTCTTTTTGGATTTATGGAATGCCTGTTTTGTTTTCTACGTTTTTAATGTATTTATTTTCTAAAGCTATTAGAAAAATTGGAACCATTACCCAACCACAATTGATGGAGGCTCGCTACAATAAAAGAGTGGCATTTTTACTTTCACTACTTATTTTAATTTTTATGATATTAGGAGTAGCTACTCAGGCTGTAGTCATTGGTAATTTCTTTCAGTCATTTTTTGAAATTGATTATAAAATAGCCGCTTTTTTTGGGACTTCAATGGTTTTACTGTATTCCTTTTTTGGAGGTTTTAAAGGAGTTGTTATTACAGATATTATTCAATTTGTTTTTTTATGTATAGCTGTATTTGTTTTATTTGTAGTCGCTTATCAACATTCAGGTGGTTTTGAAAAAGTTCAGGAAATAGCTCTCCAACAAAACAAACCAGCATTCTTTTCCTTTTTTCATAACATTTCAAATAACCTGGTATTCATAATAACTTTTGGGTGTTCATGGATGATACAAGCCAATATTTGGCAAAGAATTTCTGCAACAAAAAATCCTAATGATGCAAAAAAAATGATGTCTTTAGCCTTTGTGGTTTTTATTCCTCTTTACCTAATAGTAACGCTTACAGGAGTTTTGAGTTTGGGTATATTTGATTCTATACCAATAGGAGGAATTGTGCCTGCCATGATTGTTGATTTATTGCCAGTTGGATTAGCAGCCTTTATTTTTGTAGGGCTTTGTTCCGCAATTATGTCTACTATGGATTCCATGATCAATACTGGTGCTTTGGTGCTTAGTGTAGATATGTACAAGAGTAAAATAAAACCAAGTGTTAGTGCTAAGGAAATGGTATTTGTTGGGAAAATTTCTACAGTAGTCATTGCTCTATTAGGGTTACTAATTAGTTTAGAAATACGTTCAATACTTCGCATTGCCTGGATAGGTTCAGATTTTTTAGCTACTGGTGCTTTTGTGCCATTAGTCTTTGCATTTATTTGGAAGGCGGGTAACTCTAAAGGAGCTTTTGCATCGATTATATTTGGACTTATATTTTCTACTTACAACATGCTTATTGCCTTGGGTGCAAAATTACCTTCTGCGTGGGAAATTGCTTCAGTAGAACAAGCACTTATTGGTATGATTACTTCTTTTGTTATTTATGTATGTATAAGCTTACTTACAAAACCAGAAAAGAAAAAGGCTACTCTTTTTATTGAAAAAGCAGGCATGTTTAAGTAATTTACTAAACAAAAATTATATTTAATTAATTAAGAAATTTTATGCAACCTTTTAAAAAAAATGCACTATAATATAGTAGGATGTTATTAAGATAGTTGTTTTTCTATCCTACTTTTTATTTACTATATTTCCAATCTAGAAAATAGTATGATTTTTTTATTTCATACTTTTCTACATTAATCGATAAATTCTTTAAAAAAACTATGAAACATTTAAAATACTATTTATTATTTGTTTTTTTGTTGGAGTTTATAGCGTAGTAAAGATAGTTATCTTTAAAAATGAGATAGATAGATTGTTTGTTTTAGAAACACTTGTAGCAAGTCTTATAGTGGTCGTTGTTGTTGTTGTTTTAAATAATTATTCGGAAACAAATACTTAATTACGTTCAGAAGATTATCAATTATAAGTATCTTTCGCAATAAATTTATACTACATGAATATTACACCTAAAAGAATTAACAGATTTATGTTATTTAAGCTACCACTTGCCTATTTAGGTGGGGTGCGAGTGATTTCTATAGAAAAAGAGACAGCCATAGTAAATATTACTCATAAATGGATGAATCAAAATCCTTTTAAATCTATGTTTTGGGCAGCACAAGGAATGGCTGCGGAAATGGCAACTGGTGTATTGGTGATGAAGGGTATAGAAAATATTGGGAAAAATGTTTCCATGTTGGTTACTAATCAACGTGGTAATTTTTCAAAAAAAGCCACTGGTAAAATAAGATTTGAATGTCATCACGGTGGGTTAGTAGCCAATGCTTTAGAGGAATCTGCTGAGACCGGAGAGGGTAGAGTAATTACCATGAAGGCAGAGGGCTTTAATACACAGGGTGTTTCTGTATGCAATTTTCACTTTGAATGGAGTTTAAAAGTAAAATAAACAAGATCCTGCTTTTATTTTTCTGTTTCCTTGATGGTAGCTACAAATTCTGCTAATTTTTTACCGTATAAAGATTGCTGAACTTTTTTGGTTAATGAATTGTTAATACTATCTAGGTATTTTACGTTAGCATTAACTAACTCGGTTAAAGTAATGTAAGCAGCAGCTTCTGTATCTGCGTTATTTAAAGCAAAATTAATGGTGTAGATGTATTTTTTTAAATTTTGTTTTTCAGCTTGTTTTCTTAGAGATTGAGAAGTTTCTAGATCACGATCTTTTTGTGCTTGCATATTAGCAGCCAAAAGATCTAGCTGTTTCCCTTGAAACTTTTTTGCTACTTCTTTATAACTTTCAAGTATTTTTTGGTTAATAGACCCCTCAATTACTGGTGAAACCCCAAATTTTTCTACTTGATCGTTGATAGTAATAATTCCTTCTTCACCAAAAAAAGAAAGTGTACTTTGGTTTTGATCTAAACTTAGAAAATACATTTCTGGAGAAGTAATATTATCTGAAAGCGTAAAGGAGTCTTTTCCAAATAAACGAATAGAATCTACAGAAACTATTAGGGTGTCTCTCATTTTTTTAAGATATAATGTTCCTTTTTTTATTCCTTTAATTTTTCCTTGAACTACCATATTACCCAACTCTTTTTCTTTAGAACAAGCAACTATTAAGAGCAATAAACTAATTACCAATATTTTCTTCATAAGATTACAAAACTTTAGGCTGCAAATATGCAGATTTCTATTTAAACAGATGCAGCTAATTCTAATAAAATAGTACATCCAATGGCAGCTATAGTACCTATAGCATACCCAAAAACAGCTAACAATACACCTACTGTTGCTAATGAGGGGTGAAATGCTGAAGCTACAATAGGAGCAGAGGCTGCACCTCCAACATTAGCTTGGCTACCAACTGCTAAAAAGAAGTAAGGAGCTTTAATTAGTTTGGCTACTAAAATTAAAAGCCCAGCATGTACAGACATCCAAACAATTCCAATAATAATTAAACCCCAGTTGTCAAAAATCATGGTTAAATCCATTTTCATTCCAATAGTAGCAACCAGTACATAAATAAAAATACTTCCAATTTTACTGGCTCCTGCTCCTTCATAATTTTTTACTTTGGTATAGGAAAGTATAACAGCAATAATTGTAGAAATACTAACTAACCAGAAAAATTTAGATCCTAAGAAAGTAAATATATTCCGTGTAATTTCAGATGAAATACCACCAATAAGGTCTTTAAAAAATCCAGCTAGAAAACTAGCTGCAAAGTGTCCAAAGCCGACTGTGCCAAATGCAATGGCTAGAATAATCATATAATCTGTAAGTGTTGGATTCTTTTGTATTTTTTGAGTAAAAGAAATTACTTTTTCTTTTAATTCTTCGATAGCAGAAGTGTCTGCTTTAAGCCATTTATTGATGGCGTCTTTTTTACCAATACCAATTAGTAAAATAGCCATCCAAACATTAGCAACAACAATATCTACAAAGATCATTCCCCCATATTTTGCCGGATTGTATTGGTAAATTTCTAACATAGCAGTTTGGTTAGCACCGCCACCAATCCAACTTCCTGCCAGTGTAGAAAGACCACGCCAAACAGCATCAAAATCTGCACCACCAACAGTTTCTGGAGATACCAAAGAAATAAGCAATATGGCTATAGGGCCTCCAATAATAATACCAACAGTACCCGTAAAAAACATAATTAAAGCTTTCGAACCCAAATTAAAAATAGCCTTTAAATCTATACTTAAAGTCATTAATACTAGAGCAGCAGGCAGCAAGAATCTACTGGCAACATAGTATAATTGAGAACTTCCTTTTACAACTTCTCCACTAGCATTGGTAGTTTCCCAAGCTGGGGCGATAGCACCTATGGTGGTGAAGATAGCTGGTATAAAATAGGCCATAAATAAGCCAGGTACTACTTTATAAAACTGATGCCAAAAGCCACTTGTTTTAGATTCTGTATAAAATACAAAACCAAGTGATATCATTAAAATTCCGAATACGATTGCATCATTGGTAAAAAGTGGTTGTTCCATGATTTAGATTTTAGCTAAAATACTAAAATAGAAGTGTAAAAAAAGCGAAGTTAAAAAACTTCGCTTTTGAGATTAAAATTTTTGTATTTCCTTAAAAGGAGAAATACGAATAGTTTCTAATGTTGTTTTGTAGGTTTTCCAATCTGTTTCAAAAAACGAATTAGTTTTTTTAACAGCATCATTAAATGCTTTTTTAAATTGGCTTATCAATCGTTCTTCAGTGGAGGTTAGATGTCCAAATCTGCTTCCAACGTATCTTCGCGCAGAAAAGTAGCGCCTATTAACGGTAACCTCTGGGTTTCTAGTAATACCTTGACGTTTGTCTATTTCCCCTATAAAAGCTGCAATATGTTTATCTATCTTGGTTATAATCTCTTTAGATAACTTTATTTGATCTTTATATTTCTTTTTGTCCTCTTTGGTAAGGTCTTTTTTAAATGTTGTAGCTGTTTGTTTACTCTCTACTAATTGCTTTACAATATCCGCCATCAACTGCTGATCTTTCTCTAAATCTTTGCTCGTATTATAAATCTCTGTAATGGCTTTTGAAGACATTTCTAATCTTGGATCAAATTCAACTTTTAAAGTACTTTCAGATGTTTGATCTCCAAAATGCATTTTTAAATTATAGGTACCAGGTTTTACAGAAATACCTCCAGATTCAAAGCTTCTTTTTCTAATTTTCCTTGACGGTCTATCTGCACCTTTTTCGTTCATAGACCAATAAATTTTATGAATTCCATTCTCTTTAGGTGCTTTTTGTTTTAGTGTTCTAATTAAACGAGATCCTTCAAAAATTTCTAATCTTATAGAATCAAATTTTACCTCAGAAGCTAGCTCTTTTTTAACAATAGGTGCTTCCATTTTTTTAGTTCCTTTTCGTTTCTTTTTTCTTGGAGTATCCTTTTCTTTATTATCTTCTTTAGCGGCGGCTGGTCTGTTTATGTAATATGAAATCATGGCTCCAGAACGTTTGTTTTCGCCATTAAATAAAGCATCCCCTCCAAATCGACTTCCTGTAGGTTGTTGATAAGCTGCTTGGTATGCAGTTGGGGGTGTAAATAACTGAAGTTTCTTATTTAATACATTTCCATTAGCCATAGCACGAAGCGGTCTAATATCATCTAAAACCCATGCTGCTCTACCAAAAGTACCAATTACTAAATCATGTTCTCTAGGTTGTATTACCAAATCTTTTGTAGAAACTGTTGGAAAACCAGCAGTCCATTTCATCCATTGGTTCCCGGCATTTAAAGAGATATACAAGCCATCATCTGTTCCTAAGAACAGTAAGTTAGCATTAATAGGATCTTCAACGATGCTTAGGGTGTAGCTTTTAACATCGTTTTTATCAACAATTCTAGACCAAGTAGTACCGTAATCTTTTGTCCTGTAGGCATAAGGAGTATAGTTAAAACGTCTATAATCGTTGGCAATTAATAAGGCTTCTCCTTTGTTTTTGTTGGAAGCTTTTATTTGTGCTATCCAACTACCTGCAGGTAATCCTGGAATATTAGCACTAACATCTATCCAGGTTCCACCTCCATTTTTAGTTACATGAACTCTACCGTCATCAGACCCAGTCCAAAGTAAATCTTTTTCAACTTCTGAGGGTTCTATCACTAGTATAGTAGTATGGTTTTCCGCACCAGTTGCATCCATAGTTAATCCACCACTTTCTCCTTGTTTTTGTTTTTCTTTATCGTTGGTAGTTAAATCACCAGATATAATAGTCCAGGTAAGTCCTTTGTCTGTAGATTTATGCACAAACTGGCTTCCAAAATACAAGGTGCTAGTATCAAAAGGATCCATATTTATGGCAGAATTCCAGTTAAAACGAAGGGCCACATTAGGGTCTGGGTGCGTAGGTTTTACAGAATAATTATTTCCTGTGATATGGTCATATCTCACCACAGAACCCTGCTGGCTCATAGACCATCCGTAACGAGAATCGTCTTTGTCTGGTACCACATCAAAACCGTCTCCAAAACTAATTTCTTGCCAATATGAATTTCTAATTCCTTGGGCTTTCCATACATATGCTGGACCTCTCCAAGAACCATTATCTTGCATTCCGCCGTAAACGTTGTATGGATATTCATTGTCAACATTAATGTGATAAAATTGAGCTACAGGTAAATTTCCAATAAAACGCCAAGTAGCTCCTTTATCTTTGGTAATATTCATTCCCCCATCATTTCCGTCAATCATAAATGAACCGTCATCAGGATGAATCCACCATGCGTGATGATCTGGGTGAACACCATTAGAAACTCCATAGGCTGGCATTAATTCTTTAAAGTTTTTTCCACCATCATCAGAAACATTCACATAAGTAAATACTGTGTAGATTCTATTTTCATTTTGTGGGTCAACATAAATTTCTGAGTAATAAAAAGGTCTATTTCCAATACCAGGTTTATCATTTATTTTTTTCCACTTAAACCCACCATCTTCACTTTTATATAGTGCGTTCTTTTTTGCCTCTACCAAAGCGTAAACAACATTTGGATTACTTCTTGAAATAGCAACACCAATTCTTCCTAATTCTCCTTTTGGAAAGCCTTCTTTTTCGGTCACTTCTTTCCAAGTATCGCCACCATCGTGGGTAATGAATAAACCACTGCCTTCACCACCTGATTTAAAAAACCAGGGATCGCGTTTGTGTTCCCACATGGCAGCAATTAATTTGTTTGGATTTGAAGGATCCATCACCAAATCTGCAACACCAGTTTTAATATTCTTATATAGAATTTGTTTCCATGTTTTTCCACCATCTATGGTTTTGTATACACCTCTTTCTTTATGTTCTCCCCAGGGGGATCCTATAGCGCCCACATATAACGTATTTGGATTTGTTGGATCAATGATAATTCTATGAATGTGACGGGTTTTTTCAAGTCCCATAGGCACCCAGTTTTTCCCACCATCTAAAGATTTATAAATACCATATCCGCCATTTAGGCTGTTTCGAGGATTTCCTTCACCAGTTCCTGCCCAGATAACACTCGGGTTAGATTGTTGAATAGCTACAGCACCAATAGAGGC
Source organism: Flavobacterium sp. (assembly GCA_015665265.1). Lineage (GTDB taxonomy): Bacteria > Bacteroidota > Bacteroidia > Flavobacteriales > Flavobacteriaceae > Polaribacter. Next base: position 7,061 of record JADFAM010000126.1, on the reverse strand, counting down.
AGTTATTTCTTTGTCAAAAATTGGGTCCCATTTAATTCCTCCAGATGTAGATTTCCATAGACCTCCTGAGGCTGTCCCAACATACATAATGTCTGGATTTGAATTTACAACATCTATAGAGGTTACTCGACCACTCATACCACCTGGACCAATATTTCTAGGAGTCATATTTTTAACCAAATCCATGGAGAATTCTTGTGAGAATAAAGAAAATGAGACTATTGTAAATAGTATAGTAAAGATTTTTTTCATGAGTAGTGTTTTAATTGATGTATCATAAATTAAAGATACGAGTTCTCACTTTTAAAAAATCTTAAAGAATTGTTAATGGAATTTTTGGAAAAGAAAAAGCTAAAGTTAAAATTGAATATTCTTTTTTATAGACGAACAACAACATAGCCCCTTCTTGTTTTTCTATAGTATTTTCCACCCCACCTATAATACTTTTTCTTTTTTATAAATACTACTTGATGATTTCTTGGGGCTTTTTTAACAACAACAAGGTTTGGTTCTGAGGCCACTTGCTTTACTACACATGATTCTAGACTAAATGTTGCAACGAATAGGATTAATAAGAAGTTTTTTTTCATTTTTTAGGGTTTTTGATTTTATATAACCATAGGACCTTAAAAATCAATAAAGGTTTAATACCTTTTCATTATAAAATATTTGTTTTTTTAAAAATTTACTTCAACAATTTTTTACCTTAGCTACATGATAACACAAAACATTATGTTTAGAATTAAGATTATAGTTTTTTTTCTATTTTTAGGAGTAGCATCTTTTGGAGCAAATAACAAGCCATTTTGGGGGCAAACAGGCCATAGAGTTGTTGGAGAAATAGCCTACAGTCATCTTTCAAAAAAAGCGAAAAGAAACATAGAAAAATTATTAAAAGGAGAGGGTTTAGCTACCATATCTACCTATGCAGATGAAATTAAATCTGATAATTCTTACAGAAAATATAGTTCTTGGCATTATGTGAATTTTGAAGTAGGAGAAACCTACGAAACATCAGAGAAAAACCCAAAAGGAGACCTAGTTCAAGGAATTAAAATATGCCAGCAGATAATCTTAGATCCCAAATCTAATGATGAAGAAAAAATATTTCACTTGAAACTATTAGTTCATTTGTTAGGAGATTTACATCAACCTTTACATACCGGAAGGGCAGAAGATAGAGGAGGGAATACGATAAAAGTTAAATGGTTTAGAGGGAAAACAAACTTACATTCAGTTTGGGATACAAAAATGATAGAGTCTTATAATATGACTTACACTGAGTTGTCTGATAATTTAGATTATTTTTCAAAAAATCAAAAAGAAGCTATTCAAAAAGGAACTGTTATAGATTGGGTTAATGAATCTAGGGAACTCGCGATGATGGTTTATGACTCCGCAAAAATTGACCAAAATTTAAGCTATAGATATATGTACGATCATTTTTCAACTGTAAAAACTCAACTAAAAAAAGGGGGCTTGCGTTTGGCTAAAGTTTTAAACCAATTATTTGGTTAGAATATATAAGTAGAATAGTTAATTATATTATTCTGATACTGTCAGTCTAGCTTGAGCTTTTACAGAAATATCTGCATAAATTTTGCTTTTATATTTTAAGTATCCAGTGATTGCTATCATAGCAGCGTTGTCTGTTGTATACTCGAATTTCGGAATATAAGTAGTCCATCCCCAGTGTTTTTGAGCCAGCTGTAGTCTTTTTCTAATTTCAGAATTTGCAGAAACCCCACCGGCAATAGCTACATGTTTAATACCTGTTTTTTTAACTGTGTTTTTTAGTTTTTCAATTAAAATTTCTACAATGGTGTGTTGAATTGATGCACAAATATCATATAAGTTTTCTTCAATAAATTTTGGATTTTCTTTTAAATTTCTTTGAATAAAATAAAGAATTCCTGTTTTTAGACCACTAAAGCTAAAGTCTAGATCACCTACTTTTGGTTTGGTAAATGAAAACTTTTTAGGATTTCCTAGTTGAGCATACTTATCAACTAAAGGTCCACCTGGATAGGGTAATCCTAAAATTTTAGCAGATTTGTCAAAAGCTTCCCCTACAGCATCATCAATTGTTTCTCCTAAGACCTCAAATGTAAAATAATCAGTTACTCTAACAATTTGAGTATGACCTCCACTAATTGTCAGACAAACAAAAGGAAAAGGAGGGATCTTTGTATTTTCTTCTTTAATGAAGTGAGCTAAAATGTGTCCTTGCATATGATTTACATCTATCAAAGGGATGTCTAAACCCAAAGCCAACGATTTGGCAAATGAGGTTCCTACTAGTAAAGACCCCATTAACCCTGGGCCTCTAGTAAAAGAAATAGCATGTAGATCTTCTTTAGTAATGCCGGCTTGCTCAATGGATTGTTGAACCACTGGAACAATATGTTGTTGATGTGCTCTGGAAGCTAATTCTGGAACCACACCTCCATATTTTGCATGTATTTCTTGATTGGCTACTATATTACTAAGGACTCTACCATTACAAATTACTGCAGCGCTAGTGTCATCGCAAGATGATTCAATTCCTAAAATATATGTATTTTGTGTAGTCATAAATGATTTTTACAAAATTAACTATTATAAAATAGTCTGTTTCTTTTTAAATGAGAAATTTATTAGTTTATTAATTTTATCGTTCTTTGTATAGAAAGGGGCTATTTTTGCGTTACTATCCAAAAGTCAACATTTATAATTTAAAAGCAAATCAAAAAGAATTTTAAAATACTGTTCAAGTGGTTAAAGTACCTAGTTTTATTCTTGGTATTTCTTATCATTACTTTTTCAATTCCTGCGGTTCAAACAAAACTAGCTGGGCTAGTTACAGAGAACTTAAATGAAGATTTTGGAACAAGTTTAAAGATTAGTAAAGTAGATCTTTCCTTCCTTGGATCTGTTTCTCTTAAAGGTATAGAAATAAAAGATCATCATCAAGACACATTAATTTACGTAGAAAGATTAAGGTCTTCTTTATTAGATGTAAAAAGAATTTTAGAAAATAACATTCAATTAAAAAGTACCTCACTCAAAGGAGTATATGTAAATGTTAAGAATTACAAAGATGAAGAAATTGATAATTTAACTGTATTTGTAGATAAATTTGAAGATGATAATCCAACAGATCCTTCATCAAATCCTTTTAAAATAAGTTCTTCAAATATTTATTTTGAGAATATTAATTACAAACAAATTGATGAAAATAAAACCATTCCATTAGATTTTGCAGCTTATCATGGTGGAGGGAGTCTTCAAGATTTTTCTATTGTAGGTCCAAATGTTTTTTTGAAAATTAGAGGACTCTATTTTATTGAAAATCGAGGTTTAGAAATTACTAATTTGACTACAGATTTTAAATATACAAAATCTCAAATGCAGTTTTATAACACAATTCTTCAAACAAATACTTCTACTTTGTTTGCTGATATAGATTTTAATTATGAAAGGGAAAACTTGAGCAAATTTATTGAATTGGTAAATATCAATGCCAATTTTAAGAATAGTTTTGTATCTACTACAGACTTAAAAAAAATTTATAAGGAATTTGATGGAAATGATATTTTAAGATTTGAAACCACTCTAAAGGGTTCCCTCAATAATTTTTCTTTACAAAGTTTAAATTTAAGTTCAGATAAAGGCATTCAAATTATTGGAGATGTAAACTTAATTAATTCCGTAAAACAAGAAGAGTTTTTTTTATCTGCAAATCTAGAAAATGCTTCAGCAGATTATTTTAAATTAAAAGAAGTATTTCCAAACCTATTAGGAAAGACCCTACCAACAGAATTGATAAAATTTGGAGAATTTTCATTGTCAGGATTTACAAAAATTACACCTAGTTCAATAGAGGCAACTTTAGATATTAACTCTGAAATTGGTAAGGTAGTTGCAGATTTAGAATTAAATAATTTTGATAGTTTAGATAATGCAGTATATAATGGAGAAGTATTGTTGGATAAATTTGATTTAGGAAATTTATTTGATGATGATACTTTTGGAAATTTTTCATTTGAGGGACTGGTAGATGGAAAAGGATTTAGATTAGAAAATATTAACACACAACTTATAGGAACTATTTCTCAAATAGAGTTTAATAAGTATAATTATCAAAATATAACCGTCAATGGTCTATATCAAAACAATTTATTCAATGGTAAGCTTGGGTTTGTTGATGATAATTTAAACGGAACTTTTGAAGGATTAGCAGATTTATCTGAGGAAATTAATAAATTTGATTTTAAAACAACTATAAATTACGCTAACCTAAGAGCATTAAATCTTTATTCTAGAGATAGTATTTCTGAGTTAAGCGGAGTAATTGATTTAGATTTAACAGGTAATAAATTTGACAATGTTATAGGTATAGCAAATTTTAAAAATATTGAATATACCAATGAAAAAGAATTGTATCCATTTAAACAATTTTTAATTTTCTCTACCCTTAAAGACGGAGTTAGACAAATAAGAATTGACTCTGAAGATATTATAAAAGGTGAGTTGATAGGTGATTTTAAGTTTGAAGAAATGCTACCTCTTGCACAAAATGCTTTAGGAAGTATGTACTCCAATTATACGCCATATGAAGTTTCATTAAATCAATTTCTGAAGTTTGATTTTGTAATATATAATAAAATAGTAGATGTTTTTTATCCAGAAATATCAGTTGCTCCAGGTACTAAGATTATTGGTAGTATTAAATCAGATGATAATCAATTAAAAGTAAAAATTAACTCGCCAAAAATCACAGCCTTTGAAACCATCATAGATTCGTTGTCTTTAAATACAGATAATAAGCGAAGTCTATATGACACTTCCTTAAGTGCTAAAAGTATAAAAACACCATCATACTCCCTATCTAAAGTATTGCTTTTTAATAAAACAATTAATGATACGTTATTTTTTAAATCAGTTTTTAATGGTGGAGTTTCTGAAAAAGAAAAATTTAATTTAGATTTCTTTTACACAATAAACAATAATAAAAAATCTGTTGTAGGAATAGAAAAGTCTACATTTAATTATAAGGGTAATGTATGGGATCTAAATCCAGATAATAACTCTGAAAATAAAATGATTTTTGATCTAAATACAAATGAATACGTGTTTTCACCATTTAGATTAAAATCCAATGAACAAGAAATTAATTTCAAAGGAACTGTTAGAGACTCTACATTTAAAAATATTGATATAGATTTTAATAATGTATATTTAAAAAGTTTTTTACCAACAATAGATAGCCTAGAATTAAAGGGAAAGTTAGACGGTACTGTAACTATTTATCAAAAGGAAGGTGTCTACGGACCAAAAGGAAATCTGTCGGTTAAAGATTTTGAAATTAATAATTTTAAACAGGGTGATTTATCTTTAAATATTGAGGGCGAAAGTTCTTATGAAAAATATGATGTTAATTTTTCTTTAGAGAGAAAGCAAGTAAAAAGTATTTTTGCTAAAGGCTCCTTAGATTTCTCAGAAACAAGACCAAAAATAGATGTTAGTGTTTTTCTTGAAGAGTTTGAGTTAAATGCTTTTAGTCCTTTAGGGGAAGACGTCTTGTCAAAAATAAGAGGTGATGCTACCGGTGATTTTACTTTGAGAGGGTTTCTTAGAAATCCTGAAATGAAAGGCAAGTTATTGCTCAAAGATGCAGGATTACAATTTCCTTATCTAAATATTGATTTTGATTTTGACGGTGATACAACTGTTGGTTTAAATGGCCAATCTTTTGAATTTAATAATATTAACTTATTAGATACTAAATATCAGACTAAAGGAGTCTTAGATGGTACTATAACTCATCAAAATTTTGATCAATGGGCTTTAGATATTGATATTTTAACACCAAACTTGTTGGTGTTAGATACTGAAAATTCTGATGAGGCCTTATACTACGGAACAGGCTTTATTCAAGGAAATGCCAGTATTACCGGATTAACAAATAATATTACCATAGATGTAAATGCAAAAACGATGCCCAATACAAGTTTTGTGATTCCATTAAAAGATATTGCATCGATAGAAACGTATAGGCTAATTCATTTTAAATCTGAGCAAACAGTAGAAGAACTTCAAGAAAAATTAGCGATAGATGCCATCGAAGGAGTGTCATTAAATATAGACCTAGAGGTCACAAAAGATGCACAAGCTCAAATAGTAATAGATGAAGTAAATGGGAGTGAACTTAGTGGAAGAGGATTAGGTGATTTACGAATAGAAATCAATACCAATGGTAAGTTTGCTATGTTTGGAGATTACACAATAGATACAGGTATTTATAACTTTAAATATGGAGGAATAGTTAACAAACCATTTACTATTTTAAAAGGAGGAACTATCGCATGGAGTGGCAATCCATACGAGGCTAATTTAAATGTAACAGCTGTGTATACAACCAATGCTAATCCAGCTGTCTTGTTAGAGAATTTTAATACAAATAGAAAAATACCTGTTGATTTGATTACCAATATTTCAGGTAGTTTATTTAACTCTAAACAAGATTTTGATATTGAAATTCAAAACACAAATTCAACAATTGCTTCAGAGTTAGACTTTGTGTTAAATGACAATGATGTGAATTCAAAAATGCGTCAATTTTTAACACTTCTTGCTGCAGGAACATTTGCAAATCCAAACGGGGGCAATATTAATGGAAGTGAACTACTAACTGGAACAACATCTAATGCAATAGGTTCAATTTTGTCAGATATTATAAGTAGTAATACTGTGAGATTAGATTTAGGTTATTCAACTGGAGGGATACAAACCCCTCAAGATGAGCTAATCACAGATGATCAATTTGATGTTTCACTTACCACTCAAATTAGTAAAAATATAATTGTGAATGGTAAAGTGGGGGTTCCTGTTGGGGCTCAAACACAATCTAGTGTTGTTGGGGAGGTAAAAGTTGAGGTGTTATTAAATGAATCAGGTAATTTCAGAAGTGTAATTTTTAATAGGCAGAATGAAATTCAATATTCTGCTCAAGAAGAAGGATATACACAAGGGATAGGATTGTCTTATCAAGTTAATTTTAATTCGTTATCTGATTTATT
>JADFAM010000010.1:41705-53071 GCA_015665265.1 Flavobacterium sp. | reverse complement strand
TTTTTAGAAATTATAAACTAACTAAATAAATATTATGAGTGAGAACAAATTTACACATGCCCATGGTTTAGTAGGTATGTTTATTGAAATGACAGCTGCCGATGGCCAAATGGACAAAGTAGAACTACAACTTGTTGGAGGTCTTATTAATGCAATTTTAGAACCTGCTGGATATGATAAAGATGCACAAAATAAACTAATAGAAGAGTCATTTGCTTGGTGGGGTTCTTTTGATACATTTGAGGACAGAGCAAATGCTGTTTTTACTGCTGCTGCAGGACTTACTGCGTTAGATAAATCTACTAGAATAGTAGCTGCTAGAGGTCTAATTATGATTGGTAATGCTGATGGAGAAGTAGATGAAATGGAAAAAAGTTTTTTACATGGTTGTTTAGAATGTATGGACATAACTTTTGATGATTTAAAAAAATAATTTCATTTAATTTTAAATTTAAAAAAAGGGCAATAAGCCCTTTTTTTATTAGCCTAATTTATGGGTATAATTATTCCTTTATTATTAATTGTAATTTCTAGTCTAGTTATTTGGAGAACTTCCAATGGTTTTGAGGATGCATCTTCTTTTCTAGGAAGAAATTTAACAGATGGTGTTAAAGGCGCCACTATTAATGCAATTTCTAGCTCTATACCAGAATTGCTAACTAGTATTTTTTTCTTATTATTTTTAAAAGATTCAGAGGGGTTTTCTGGTGGTCTAGGAACAGTTGCAGGAAGCGCAGTGTTTAATGCTATGGTAATTCCAGCATTATCAATTATTGCAGTAGTTTATTATGGTGTGTCACAAACAATCCAAATTTCAAAAAAAGTTATTTATAGAGATTCTATAGCTTTAATCATTCTTCAAATTGCATTAATAGTCATAATTTATTTTCAGTTATTAAATGTTATTGGTGGTGCTATTTTAGTTTGTTTGTATTTAATTTATGTAATCTACATGATTTCGTCAATGAAAGCTAAAGGTGTTACCAATACAGATTATTACAATGTTACAACGTCTATAAGTACCAAAAATCGTTTGGTAAGTTTTTTACAATTAGATTTTTCAACAGCCTTGATTGGAAATAAAAAAATTAATAATTTCAGAGCAATTACACTCTTGCTAGTTTCTTTATTATTTATGGGTAGTTCTTGTTTAGTCCTAGTTTGGGCTTGTGAACTAATTGGAGAAAAACAGTATTCTATTTTTGGCCTTGAAAATTTAAGTGGTTTAGATTTACCAATTTCTATTGTTGCAGTAATTATTGCAGCTGCTGCAACTAGTGTTCCGGATACTATACTTTCTGTGAAAGATGCAATGAAAGGAAATTATAATGATGCCATTTCAAATGCAATTGGAAGTAATATTTTTGATATTGGATTTGCTTTAGGTTTTCCTATTCTTATGTTTTCTGTTTTTTACAATCCTATTTTTTTGACACAAAGCATACAAAATTTTAGTCTTAAAATAATGTTTGTTTTACTAGCACTTACAGTTCTTACATTTATAATCCTAATTTCAAATAAGAAAATTGGATTAAGTAGAGGGATTCTTTTATTAATTTTATACATCTTTTTTATTGTTTATGTATTGTTAAGTTAAAAAAATGAAAATAACAGATACACATAACAAACCTTCTGAAGGCCATAAACTCGAAGTTTTTTTATCAGGTTTTGGATCTGAATTTAACCAAGGGTTTATTTCAAAAAATGATTACAATGAATGGATTAATAATAAGGAAAATTTAGCTCAAACTTATTCAGTGATTCAAATTAGCTTGTGGAACCAATTTTGTATTGATTATCTTGAAAAGGATGGATATTGGGATATAAGCGATGTTTCTGCTTTTACTGCTTTACACTTTGATCTAGCATTTATAGAAATTTATATTGAGGATAAACTGTTTTTTTCAGGAAAAATTTCAGATTTAATGAACAAACATTTTGATGAAGATGAGATTACAAAATCTAAAAATGTTAGCAAGGATTATGGAAAGTCTTTTTTGCCTGAAGATTGGGATAATTTTTTTACACCTGAATCCTTCAACAAAAGAAATAATAAATTAGTTACCACTTTAACAGCAGAAAATTTTGAAGTTAGTGGGTTGCTAGAGTTTAAATCATCTTTTGATATTAATAAATTTGGACTCATTACAGTATCAACGGATGAAATGGGTTATGGCAAAGATCATGGGGATTATATTATAGGTTTCACTTATGATAACTCTGACGTATATTTAGAATTTCCAGGTGGTGTGGGCCCCCAAAATTCACCGGTTTTTCACTAATCAAATTTGATAATATATTTTATCTTGAATATATCTTCATTTTTAATCTAAAAAGGATTTTCAACCCCAAAGTATTCTGCTAAAGAATTAATAGATCCTTTTTCATTGGAAATCACATTACCATCAGATTGAGCAATTTCAACCAGCCAATTTATAATTGATTGAGCAAAAGTTGGATTAAACCAATCTTGATTTTTCATCCATCCAATGACTTTATTAAACTGTTTTCCAACCTCTTGATTTACCTCGTCTTCAGGGGTGTTTTTTATAATTGAAAAATACCAATCATGGGCTTTCTTTAATTTTTCATCTGGTTCATCTGGTAAATAGGGCATACCATCCCCAACCCAATGAGAAAAAGTTATTTCATTGATTTCTCTAATTTTATTCATTTCCTCAGGAGACAAAGTTGCATCAGTCACTTCTGCATTAGCAATTAAAATAAAATTTAAGCAGTCTACCCAATCGTATCCAGCTTTTCCTGATTTCCAATCTATATATTGTTGATTATAACCCATAATTTTTTTTTAAATGTAAAAATTTTATTATGAGCATACAAATTAGGGGTAAAATGGGGATTTTAGATTGCAAAAGTGAGGAAATTCAGTTGTTACCTCTCCTGTTTCTTCATTTACAATATCCTCTTCAAAATCACTTATTTCTTTTATTTTTTTTCCACAATCTTTGCAGAAATCTTTCTCGAAAGGATAGGTGAAATTAGAATTAATCTCTAAAAGAGAATTGTCTTCTTGTAATGGTAGGTATCCACATTTACAATTATTATCTCTACTAAAAACTTTCATACCGCAGTTTTCGCAAAAGCTTAAAGTTTCATCAAGTCTAAAAAACTTACCACCTCTAACATTTTTACTGCAAGTTTCACATTTTTTTGTATAGTTTCCCCCATTCCATTTAACAAGAGACCCGCACCAGACACAATATTTCACTAATTTCTTAATGTAATTAATTTCCTCTATTTCGTTAATTTTTTTTGAATCTGAATTCGTAAAGGAGTCTAAAGTTGGTCTTTCACAACATGTACTCGAAAAAGAATATTTTTTTCCACACAATGAACAAAAAACATTATCATTTTTTTTCATAGTCTTATGGAATAAAAATTATGGATTTTCATTAATTCCTTTAGTACTGTCATCTTCTGACTTGGCCCAGACTAAAAGTTCATCCCAAGAGTTAAAATACTCACTATTTCTGGGTAATATAAACATACTAGTATCTTTGTTTTCAGAAACAGTATCTTTCCAAACATTGTCCCATATAGCTTTGATAATGTGTAAAGTAGACTTGTTACCTGGACCGTGTGTGTCAACAAAATTAACAACTATTTCATTTCCAGAATTAGGGTGTGTTCCTTTAATTTTAAGAGAAGTAATATTTTCGTTATCTAATTCTAAGTCTTCTTCATTGTAATATCCTTCTTCAATCCAATTGTCTAGTAAACCGTTCCAACCCTTTTCTACGCTAATACTTTCCCATAAATCTACATGTAACACACAGGTTAATTCATCACTGTTTTTATAATTAGTAAATATGCCGTTTTGCTCAAAAAATAAAAAAGAGCCAATATCAAATCCATAACATACAAAGGGCATAAACCAAAATGGAGCTTTAAAACCACGATTATCAATTCCAGCTTCTAAACTTTCATTTATCCATGTTAAATAGATACAACTTTTAGAAGAAGTAATCTTATTAATAATTAAATCTATTTCATCTACGGAAAACCTCCTAAATAAATCTTTTTCAACATTAGCAGAATTACTCAAATTGGGAAAAGGAATTACTTTAAGAGGATTAGAACCCTCACCCTGAATAATCTTGTTTTCTTTAACTAGACAGTTCCAATGATTTAGTTTTGTTTGAAAATATAAATTATCAGGGTATTTATCAATTTGAGAAACTTCTTTTAATTTAGAGCTATCAGATTTTTTTTGAAATTTTGGAAATTTTTTTCTCATACCAGAATTTTCAGGAAAAGCTCCGTCAAATAATTTTTCTTGAACACCCCATATTCCTTTTAAAGCCTCTATGAATTGAAATTCACTATCGTGACAAAATCCGTCTGCATACGAGAGCAACTTTAAATCTTTTAAAATAAATACCAATTGAGTATTAATTTTATCTTTTTTCTCTATATCTGAAGTTGTATTGTCTTTGTTATATTTATTTATAAAAAAAGCTTTTATATCATGAACACATTGATATAGTTTTTCAATAGAAGAATTTTTTTCCAGTTCAGAAGTTACTTTCTCAAAAGTCTTATTATACAGTTCATCATCAGAATCATTAACCCATTCTCCCCAATATTTCCTCATTTTCTCTTTTTCTCCCTCGTCAAGTTCGTCATCAATTTTAAAACAGAAAAAAACAAAAAGAAATAAAAGCTTTTCGTTAAACCTCCAGTTTATAGGAAATTCAATTAACTCACTCTTAGTTTTTAAAAAATCTTTATTCACGTTTCTGTCACGAGAGATTAATCCTAATCCACCAGGAACATCAATTGAATTCCAAATATATTTTCTTAAAAATATCCATGTATCTTTATTAGGATACTTAAAAAGTAATCTAATTTTCCACCAATGTTCTAATAGAGGGTGCTCATTATCATTATCAATTAAGTAATTATAATCTACAAACCTATTTTTATGATAAGAATCAGTTACGTATTTAGAGGCTTTTTGTGCCTCTTCATTAGAAAGTTTATTAAAGAAATTATCACGATTACTGCCTATAATAGATCTAAGAGTCCAGAGTGTTATAGACCAATTTGCATGAGGCAATATCCATCCATCTAAAATATTTTGATAGTGGATATAACTATTATCTAATCTAGAAAACAAACACAATGCAAGTGCTACAGTATCTCTCCTAAACCTTCCATTTGAATAAGAAAATTCTTGATCACTCATTAGAAGATCATTCCAGTGTAATGCCACAATAGAATAATGACACGCTATATCACGAAGTTCCTTATTAGTTAGGTTTAAATCTTGTTTGTAAATAAAATCAACAAAAACCCTAGTTACCTGCCATAATTTCTCTCGTTCTTCAGAAGAAGGTTCTCTACTGATAGTTTCAGTTGTTATTTTTGTTCGAGAGTCTATTAGTTCAAATTCTAAAACGGCTTTATTTATAGCATGATCTGCATTAGAATAAGATGAAGAAGAATTAAATTGAGAATCAATCATTTGTTATGGTTTTGAATAGTATTTAACATAAACTTTTCTTTCATGGTAGGATTGTTGTAGGTCAATTTCTTGATTGTTAAATCTTCAGCTTTATCATTTGCTAAGCGTAAGTTTCTTTCAGATGAAGTTAGCGCTTCTTTAATTTTGTTTAAATGCATAATGCTTTTATCTATCTCTTTAATAGCCTCGCCAAATTGTCTTTTAGCTAAATCATAGTTTCTAGCAAAACCAGTTTTAAAATTCTCCATATTTTCTTCAAAATGGGTAATGTCTATGTTTTGGTTTCGCATCCTAGTTAGTTCTGTTCTATACTTTAAAGATTTCATTGCTGCATTACGCAACAGTGTAATAATGGGTATAAAAAATTGCGGTCTAATTACATACATTTTTGGGTATTTGTGAGAAACATCTACAATACCGGTGTTATAAAATTCATTATCTGCTTCTAATAAAGAAACCAATACGGCATATTCACAGCCTTTAGCTTTTCTATCCTTGTCTAGTTTGGCAAAGAAATCTTCATTTTTCTTTTTGGTAGCAGTTTCATCTCCCTCATTTTTCATTTCAAACATGATAGAAATAATTTCATGATCATTTTCATCTTTTTCTCTAAACACATAATCTCCTTTAGTACCTCCAGAGGCATCATTATCTTTTTCAAATTCAGCGTTTTGAAAACCGGTGGCTCTTATTTTATTAAACTCTGTTTCACAGTGAAGTTCAAGTGTTTCACCTACCATTTTAGTAGATAATTTTTGCTTAAAATCTTTTAGGCGTTCAATTTCATCATCTTTTAATTTAATATCTTTTGCCACATGATCAATTTCTCTTCTAAACTCTTCTTTCAAAGATTTTTCTTTGAGCTCCATCTCTGTATCTTTTGCTCTTAAATTATTTAAAAGCTGATCTCTTTCTTTCTCAATTGTTTTAATAGCATCAGAGAGCGCTAGTTTTTTATCTATTTCTCCTTGATTAATTTTTGATTCTAAAGTTAGAATTCTTGCGTCTTTTTTTGAGACCTCTTCTATTAAATCAGATTTACTTTTTGCTTTTAAAACATCTAACTCGCGTTGTTTGTTCCCTAATTCTCTCTGAAATTTATTGTTAAGCTCTAGCTCTGTTGTTTTTAAGGCAGCTTCTTTATCTCTTTTCTCGGCAGCTATTCTAGTGTTCAATTCATCCTTAAATTGCTGGTCACGTACTTGATTTACAATGTTGTTGTACACAGCATCATCTACTTTAAAAACTTCTTTACAACTTGGGCACTTTACGGTGTTGTCTTTCATAACATTTATTTTAATAATTTACCTCTATAAGAAAGAAGCATCATAGCTTAGTAAATATAAAAAAAATAATGCAAATTTATTATTCTAGCAGATTGAAGATATTTTTGCCGCTGAGGTATTAAAGAATGTAAAGAAAGGCTGGGAGAAGGTTTAATATTAGAGGCATAAAAGCTACTCTCTTTTTTATAATAGGTTAATAAAAACAATTGAATCTCTGTAAAGCTAAGAATAGTTGATCATCCAATTACAGGGATAAATACCTTCTTATTGGCAGTCAGAACTCAACCTCCATAATGTACCTCCGTTTTCAAAAACAAGAATACCACCATCACATCTAAATGAGACGGTTTGGGTAATGCCATCAATTGTTAGAATATAATCATTAAAAGTATAGGTTTTCTCACCTGGAATTCTATCTGTGGCATCTAATGCATTAAAATCTGAATTACTACAAGGGTTACTTGAAGTGCAGTTTGCGTAAGATGTATATCTAGTTCCATCTACAAATTCATACATGGTATTTGCAAAGGTTCTATCATCAGGATCTGGAGACCATAACCATTTGCCTTCTACTGTATACGTTGGTTCTTCTAATACCTCTGAGTCATCACTATTTCCACAAGAAAAGATAGTTAATAATAACAGAAGTAAGATTGTGTTTTTCATGATAGGAATTTTAAACTACAAATAAATATAAATTATTTAATTTAAACAGGTATTTTGTGCACAATAAGAATACTACAAGCTTGTTTTGGGTTGTGTGAAATAAATAGGTTATTCAATATTTTTAATCTATGCCTTCCATAACATCACACACGCCATCACAACCATTGTTAAATTCTCTATAATGGTAATCGTACTCATAGGTAAATTAAAAACAGCTCCCAAACAGGCACATCTAATTTTTCTCTTATCTAAGACACTCTGTATTACTCCAATACTACTAAAACTCATTAAAAATATGGTGGCTATATAGGTAATAGTAGATTCAAAATTTGTGAGGTAGGCAGCCCCCAGAAATAGTTCTAGAAAAGGATAAACCAGCCCATATGCTTTTACTCTTTTTGCAAGTACATCATACATGGCATAGCTTTCTGCAAAACCAGCTAAATTTAAAAATTTAAAGAAAGAAAAAACAATAAAAAAACCAGCCATAAAGTAACGCATCCACAGCATTAACTCTATCTTTCCATTATTCATTGAGGAAATTGCTGTAGTGGCGGCAATAAATACAAAAATAAGGAGCAAGGGTTTATAGGTTGTAAAAACGCTTGTACTTTCTTGATCTATTGTTGGTTGAAAAGCACCAACCGTATACTTACTAGACGTGCCAAAGAGGTTTTGTAATTCTTCAACGGACACCTCTTTACTCATGGTTACCGTGGCAGATTTGTTTGAAAGCACAACCGCAACAGACGAAATACTTGCATGTTGTTTTAGTACATAGCTAACTTTAGCCACACATCCTTCACAGGTTATCCCTTCTATAGTGTATGTTTTGGTCATGGTTATGTTGTAAATCTTCTATGTTAATTTCCCTTTGGCTGGTTTGTTAAATGGTGGTACTATGATTTCTTTTTTTACTCTCAATTGTTGCATTAATTCTAAAACAGCTCTTTCTAGCTGAGGGTCTTCGCCCTCATGTAAAGAATTGGCATCCTGTCTAACTTCAATGTCTGGTGCTACTCTCTCATTTTCGGCAATAAATTTATTATGTATCGGATCAAATACGGCATTGTCTGGTGAATTAAGCCTGCCTCCATCAATCATCAAATAAAGTGTTCTTCTACTGGACTACTCATATTGGTTTAGATGTAGCGTAATATAAGTATATTTATTATAATTATACTGCATCAGGAACGTAGTAATACGAACCAACCGACTTACTTGAAGCACGGTGGTTTAGTATGCGTGAATTCTCCAAAATAAACGAGCAACCTACATTCTTTCTTGTTGCAATTTATGTTAAACTTGAATTATAAAAAAATCTACAAACAATTAAAAAGTGTCTACAAATATTATAATACAGCAAATACTTAAAACACTCTTTTAAATTACTTATTTATCCAATAAAAAAACCCCTACATTTCTGTAAGGGTTTATAATCTATTAAATTGATAAATAATTAAAAATCTCTTACACCTCGAACATTATAGGTGGCATATGGCCCCGCTCCAAAAACAGTGCTTTTATCGAAGAAACCTAATACACCCATTCCTTTATCGGTAGGCGTAGAACTCCAGTAGGGATTGCCACTTAACTTGGCTCCATTGCCATTCTTGTAAATTTTATACATTAGTTTTAATTCGTCCATTGTAGGAATACGCCAGTTAGGAAATTCTTGTGCGGTCGTTTCGTAGTTAGATGCTGTACGTACGGCTGAATAAGCTTCACAAAAATTAACAACCCTATCATTATCTTTAACCGAAACTACAACACCATCCATTCCAGTTTCATCAACACTTATAACATAACCACCTAACTCTTCATAATACGTGTTTACATTGTATGTTTGAGAATAAACACTCAATGTTAGTAATAAAAGTAGTGTACTTAAAAATAATTTTTTCATCGTAATATAATTTATATAAATTTAAAATTTTTTAAAATAATTGATTTTAATTTGTATCTGAATAAAGCCAAATTGATACGTAATTATTTGCTAACTCAATTATTCAGAGTTACAGTTCTATGATCCTTTTAACCAAATAAAATACCAATCATGGTCCCTATCAAAATTTTCTAAATTTCTTATGGAATACATATTTGTGTGAGCACCCCAATCTTTAGCATAAGAAATTGTAACAATATAATCGGTTGCTAAATCAGGATTAAGGTAGTTGGCTGAAGTAGTTTTACCACTTGTAACGCAAACAATTTCTTCCCAATAAGTTGGATCTGTTTGCTTAAATTTTACAAGAGCTTTCCACCATCCGTCATTACTATGATTTAAAATTATTCTCGGACTATCATAAGCTTTTGGAAGGGCTAAAACACTAAGGTGTTTGGTATCTGGAAGATTAAGTATATATCCACCATTTTTAGCTTTTTCAATATCTATGTAAATTGGTTTAGGGTTTCCTTTTACATTATCTTTAAAAGCAGTCCAGATAGCTGTTATTGCAGCAGAAACAGCAACTGAAGCAAGCCCAACGGGTGTTGGATCAGTAGCTAACTCTAAACTAGCTTCCATACCCATTTCAGCCGCAACTTCACCAACTGCATCGCCAGCAGCTTCAGCTGTTTCATCTTCTAAAACCTCAGATACGTCAGTTGCTGCATCTTCAGCTTCGGCTGCACTCTCACCTTCACTCATTTTTTTTGACTTAATAAGTTGTTTAACTACATTTTTAGCAACTGCTTTTGCTGCTGCTTTTGTAACTATTTTAGCTGCTGTATCAGTGACAGCTGTACCAGAGCTATCAGTACAATCTGCAACAGTTATTTCTTGTGCATTTAACGTAAGAGAACTTAAAACTAATAGTGCACCCAAAAAAATTTTCTTAGATATTTTCATGATTTTATTTTTTAATTTACTAAACAATACTATTGAAAATTTAATTAAGTTGCAAATAAAAACTAATGTTTCTATTTCAATAGGTCAAAATTTCTATTTGTCCTTGCTTGATTGATTAATTATATCCACAAATGAAGCACTTATTATACCTGTTGGAACTGCAACAACACCAACACCAATTAGTGAAATTATGGTACCAAATATCTTACCTCCTAGAGTAATTGGATAAATATCTTTAAAATATACTCCAGTTAATGAAGCAACAGACCACCAAAAAGAATTAATTATACTTGAAAATTCCTCAGGTTGTTGAGGATTTTCTAAGTAATATATTCCAGTTGCTGAAAAGAAAAGCATTACAAAAGCGATATAAAAAGTTAAGTATAGTTCTTTTTTTACATTATAAATTCCATTTCCTAGCAATTCAAACGATTTATGAAACTTTCCAAGTTTTAAAATTCTTGAAATCCTAAGTAATCTAATAACTCTTATAAACCTACCATCAAAACCCACAGTAGATTGAAAGAAAAAAGGTAGAATAGATAATAAATCTATAAACCCGAAAAATGATCTATTGTATGATTTATTTTTTTGAAAAGAATCTATTGACCTAATTATGTATTCTATACTAAAAATTACAATAGACACTAATTCAAAATTTTCTAAAAAAGTCCAATATTTATTGTCAAGATTTAATTCTGATTCAATAACCATAGCTATTAAATTTAAAATAATAGCATAATATATTATTTTTTCAAATAGTTTGTTTTTTACAATTTTCATGTTCAAAAATAAATTCAATAATTAATAATTATTTTTATAATCAAATGTATCAATAAGTAAATTATTCATCAATATTAAGAATTTTTTTAAGTTTTTTTATAAACTTTAATACTATTTTAATATCTTTCAAAATAAAACTAATTTAATCTGTAGAAAAATGATTTTGCTAAAAATAATAATAAAATCAAAACAGAAGTTCAGGTTAAATTAAAATCCTAAAAAAAATTAGATAAGTTCAAACAAAAATAAATCACATGCTATGAATAGTTCAAGTAAAATAAAATTCCATTTA
>JADFAM010000010.1:0-41695 GCA_015665265.1 Flavobacterium sp. | reverse complement strand
TTACTACAACCCTTAAACATCTATGGAAAAATAAAAGTCAATAATGGAAAAGTAACATTTATCAATGAAAGTGGAAAAGTTGATGAATTAATAAAAAAAACAGCAAGCATTCTTGGTGTAAAGGTCTTTACATACGGTGATTATTCTTATGTGGAAAACATAAATATTACAAGTGGAAGTTTTGATAATTTGATAAACCATTTAATGTCTGGCTCTAAATATATAATTAAGAAGACAAATAATGATTGGAACGTATATACTAAATCTTCTAAAAATTATTTAGATGATATTAAATTCTTACATAAAACTAAATTTATATCAACATCAACAATCCTAGATAATATCCACAAATTTGATTTAAATACAAAAATTGTTGAAATTTCAAAATCTGGTTCTTTAATTATCTTTGGAAAAGTAAATGATGTAATAGATACAGTAGATCTTATAAATACACTAGATACAGCAAAAGATACATTTACTGTAGAGCTTTTAGTTGTAGAATATTTTCATCAAGACGGTTTTAAATGGGGAATAGATATAACTAATGGTAGTTATGGAAATTTTGATTCATCCAGTTTTACTCCGGGAGCAGCAAACGGAAATATAGACTTAACCTACAATCTTGGGGCAGCAGCTAATCAAGCATTTAAACTTAACCTTCAAGCATTAGTCGAAAAAAGCTCAGCTAAAATTTACCAAAATCCTCGATTGTCAACACAAGATGGAAATGCAGCATCAATTGATATTACTGAAGATAAATATGTTCAATTACAAGCAGCATCAATGAATGGATTAACTACCACATTAAAAAAATTAACTGCTGGAATAAAACTTAATATTACACCGTCATCTATTTCAGGTTCAATTATTAATTTATCTTTAAAAGGTACAATTTCAGAATTTGTTCCATTTACATCTGAAGGTGAGTACTCAATAGAAAGTAGAGATATTGATACAAAAATTGAGATGGAAGACAGACAAACATTAATTATTGGTGGACTTATTAAAGAAGAAGAAATCAGATCAAAAGGTGGAATTCCATTACTCAAAGATATCCCACTAATTGGTAATTTATTTTCTAGAAAATTAAATAGAACAGCTACTATAGAAACTGTCATATACGTTACTGTTTACAAAAAGAATCCTTTTAGTAATAATCGTAATGTTTTATTTGATGATAATAAACTAAAAAATAGTATTAATATTAACACTAACTAAACATAAAAATTCATTCATTTAAACTAATTTCTAAAAAATGAAAAAAATAAATATAATTTTATTCCTTTTACTTTTGACAAGTTTCACATCTTTTGGACAAAAGATTCACAAAGATATTAGAAATAAGGCAGGAAACCTATCAAATCCTTTGACACAAGAATTACACAGAATAGATGGTGATAATTGGAAAATTTTGTCGAAAGAAAATTATACTATTAAACACCCTCCAAGTTGGGAAGTAAATACTTCAGGAGAAGATAGAACCTCTTTTATTCTGTTTAGTCCATTAGTATCAAAGAGTGAAAAGTTTAGAACCAATATCAATCTAATTATTCAAGATCTAGGAGGTTTTGATATTGACTCTCGAACTATTATTAACCTCAAAGAGTATACTGAACGCTCAATTGTTGAAATAAAAAATAAGAATACAAGTTCTGGTGGAAAAATTATTTCAAGTGATCTAATTAACGTTAATGGAATCTCTCACCAAAAGGTTATATATACTGGTGTCTCAAAAGAAGGTTTAAGGTTACAATACGAGCAGTATTATTGGGTTGAAAAAAATAAAGCTTATGTTTTGACACTCACATGTCAAGAGGATAAATTTAAGGACTACCAAGCTATTGGAGAAAAAATATTTGATAGTTTTATAATAAAATAGGTATTTAATCTATTAGAGACTTTTGTATGTTAAAAAAATATAATAATGTAATTTTGGTTACATTATTTTTACTTTGTTTTTCCATTTCTTTTTTCTATTTATACGGTATTTTTTTACCATTTATACTAGGAATGCTCCTTGCATTTTCTGTTTACCCAGCCATTTTGAGAATACAGAAGATTGTAAAAAATAGAAATCTAGCCACTACAATTTTTTTGGCAATAAAAGCAGGAGGACTTATTCTTTTTTTAATTTTTTGTACCCGATATATAAATAGAGATTTTAAAAGACTCAATCAAAGTTTTATCCAAATAACAAAAATTGATAAAGAAAAGTTAAATAAAACAGCTCAAAAAGTAAATGAATATATTGCTGATATTTATGATTTTGAAAGTTTAAAAAAATCTCTAAAATATAAATCCGACTCGGTTATTTCTGGCTTAAAGAATATGGATTACTCGCAATTAGATACAGAGTCTATTAAGAGTGGTTTTGAAAAGCTAACTTCTGTATTTCATCGTCAAAAAAAGGAGGCTGAAACAATACAACCTAGTTTTAGTTTTACATTTATTTTCTTTTCCACAATTGGTTATTTTATTCTTATTTTATTTCATCTTGATTACTTCATCAAGATTCGTGAAAAATATTTTGGTGGTAAAATAAAATCAATATTTCATACGATCATTGATGATTTCAATAAAAGTTTTGTCAAATATTTTAAATTAAGAACAAAAATAGTTTTACTTCTATCTCCAATTTACCTTGTGTCTTTTATAATTTTGGATATGCCAGGTACTATTCTAATTACTTTATTAATAGTCTTGCTTTCATATATTTCTTATTTACAGTATATCGCTCTCATACCTCTATCTGTTGGCTGTTTAATTCTCTCTGTAGAAAATCCTCATGGTTTTTTATTCTACTTTTGTATTGTTTTAGGTATTTTTATTTTAGCAAGTATCATAGAAGAATTAATTCTTACTCCACGAATTATGGAAAAAAACATAGGTATAAATCCTGTAATTATTACTTTAGCCATTAGTGTTTGGAGTTATCTCTTAGGCATACCAGGATTACTTCTTGCTATCCCGATGACCGGTCTTATAATCATTTTATTTAAACAATATTTTTTACATCCTTATCAGGAAGTTTTTAAAACTTAAATTTAAATAACTAAGGACAATTAAAACTAATTTATAATGATAAAATTTATACGAGAGATTTTTGATCATTTTTTAATTAGCAATACTTTTCAAAAAGGTGCAGCTTTAGCTTATTATGCTGTCTTTTCTATATTACCAATTATAATAATTGCTACTTCTCTATTAGGATTATTTTTTGGAAAACAAGCAGTTTCTGGAGAAATTTATAATCAATTTAAAGACATTTTAGGAAATGAAGCTTCAATGCAAATCCAAAATATCATTAAAAATCAACATACCAATCACAATAGTATATTGACTTCAATAATCGGTTTTATAACTTTATGTTTTAGTGCCTCTGGAATGTTTAATCAAGTTCACAACTCGTTAAATGATGTTTGGAGTATCAAGTCAAAGCCTAAAAGTACTATTATAAATTATTTTTCAAGGCATCTTGTCTCTTTTTTTTTGCTAGTATTATTATTTTTTATAATTTCTATCTATACAACCTTGAGTTATTTTATTTTAAAACATAGTGAAAGTTTACAAATTGATTATAAATTCATATATTTCTATGAACATATAGTATCGTTTATTATAATATGCGTGTGTCTTTCATTAATGTTTCGATTTTTAGGAGATGCTAAAATACATATTAAAGCTATAATTTATGGAGGTTTATTTACAGCATTTTTATTTTTTTTTGGAAAAATTGCTATAGGAATTTATATCAAACATAGCCACATTTATTCTACTTTTGGATCGGCAAGTATGATAGCTCTATTAATGGTTTGGATATATTATACTTCACAAATTATTTTTTTAGGAGCATCTTTTATTAAAATAGTAAGTGATAGATTAGGTTATGAAATTCTTCCAAATGAGGAAGCTGTAAAAATAAAAAATACTGAAGTTCTAAAATGAAAAATCCATTAAAATTTTTTTATGAAAAATCTACTAACCGCTCTATTCTTTGTAATAACCTTTTCAACTTATTCTCAAACTCCCATTACAGATTATAATTTTTCAGAAGCCATTAAAACTTGCTTAACAATGAGCCCTGGTGACGGAATGTGTAGCTCCAGTGAATATGGAGCTATGCCAGATTGGGATGTAAGTAATGTAACAAATATGAAAGATGCTTTTAACATTTTTGATATGAAAAAACCAAAAAAAATACAAGTTGAAAATAATGTTGTCAAAATTTTAACTGCTATTAGAGATAATAAAAATATTAATGTGTTTGAATTGTTAGATAATATGGTCAATGAAAGTGATATTAAAATTCGGGGGTTTTGGATGGAATTATTAATGGATCTTAATAATAAAAGTGCTAGTAGTAGTAATTTTTATATAAAGGTTTCTGGAAGAACAAGTATAAAAAATTCAAAAGATAGTGTGAAAATTCTACCTGCGGGTATTGATTATTTGTTAGACCCATGTTCATTTTATGTTAAAAATGATTATATGTTTAAAAGACATTCTAATGTTGGAAAACTTATAAAATATAAAAACAATTTTAATGCAGATATAAGTAAATGGGATGTCAGTAATGTAACCGATATGTCATATATGTTCTTTGGTGCTGATTCTTTTAAACAGGATATAAGCAGCTGGAACGTAAGTAAGGTCACTGATATGTCTTATATGTTTAAAGGTTTTGGAGTTCCTCATCCATTTTCTTCTGTTTCAGTCAAACAAAAAGACTATATCAAAGACTTAACCAAAGACAGAGGTGAAATAGGTCGATGGGACGTTAGCAATGTTACTAATATGAGGAGTATGTTTTCGGGCGCACCTTACAATCCGGATATCAGCAATTGGGATGTAAGTAATGTTATTGATATGAGTTATATGTTTAGTAGATCAATTTTCAATCAAAATATAAGCAATTGGGATGTAAGTAATGTTGAAAGTATGCTCGGTATGTTTGGTCATAATAGATATTTTAATCAGAACATTGGTAATTGGGGCGTAAGTAAGGTCACTGATATGTCTTTAATGTTTTTTAATACTCCTATTTTTAATCAGAACATAAGTAGCTGGGATGTTTCTAGTGTAAAAGACATGCATTATATGTTTGCAGGCACAGGTGAATCTCAAGAAGGTAATTTAATCGGATTCAATCAAGATATAGGTAACTGGGATGTAAGCAATGTAACAAATATGAAGGGAATGTTTAGTAACTCAATTTTCAATCAAGATATCAGTAATTGGGATGTAGGTAATGTGATAAACATGTCTTCTATGTTTGGAGATACATTCTATTTTAATCAAGATATTAGTAACTGGGATGTAAGTAATGTTATTGATATGAATAATATGTTTTCTTATGCTGTTGCTTTTAATCAGAACATTGGTAGCTGGGATGTAAGTAATGTTGTTAATATGAGACGTTTGTTTTACTTTAATAAGAAAACGGTAAATAATATCTCTTTATTCCACCAATTTAAAGATATTAATGGAACAGTCTTCAACCAAGATATTAGTAATTGGAATGTAAGTAATGTTATGAATATGACTAATATGTTTTATGGAGCTTCTTCTTTTAATCAAGATCTTGGTCGTTGGAATGTAAATAATGTGAAAACTGCTTATCATTTTGTTAATGACAAAAATACTCAGTGGAAACAAAATAAACCAAAATTTAATAACCTGATAAAATTTTATAAAGTATTGAGATTTTTGGGTTGTAATAAAGAAAATCCTGTTTGTTATGTTTATTTACCTCAATCTATGTCTTGTAGTAATAAAGATTATGAAGACTCAGTTATAAAATCATCAGATAATTATTCTGGTATCGAGGAATACTCAATTGGTGATTCTGTAAACTATAAAAATATGTATTCACAACTTATTTATTCTGATGGGGGCAACCATTTTTCAAATATTTGTGTTGGCAATGTACATTCAGGTATAATAAAAGATATTGATTATACAAATGTTGATGTAGATTTTCAAACATTAAATCAATTAAACGATGATAGTTTGATATCTAAATATGTATTGACAAATGATGTGGCATCCAATAATAGTGATGACTCTCAAAAGTGCTATTCATCCAATAAAATTAAAGATTTTAAATAGGTAATTAGTGTCTAAATTGATTCTTGTTTTCAGTAAAAAAAGCTGATACTATTTAAAAGTCGATTAAGTTTGAGTAAGCTAAATCAAATTTAATCCTTATTTCTTCCAGGTACTACCGTATTTATAACTGCTATTATCGTCCCTTACTTTGATTAAACATTCTTTACAAACAAATACCCATTACTTAGGATATCTATATTGTATCCTAAACATGGTATTGAAATCGTTATTACATATTTCACAATATTTAATATGCTGGTTCAAAATTTGTAATTATGTGTTTAAAGAAAAAACAAATTTGTTATCTCATAACTAATGTTACCTTCCATATTTTATTTGATGCCTTAGACTTTCCTTTTCCATTCCCGCCAGGATTATAAACAAATGCTTCAATTCCACCGCAAAAAAGACCAATTTCAATTTTATCGTTTTTGATTAGTTGAGTAATATCAAATACATCCAGTTGAGCGTTGTTTAGTCTATTTTCTTTATTTAATACCATAAATGCTTCTGCACCATAAAAATTTTCAGAGGGAATGGGAGGTTGAAGAATGGTATCATACACTACACGGTTTCCTTCCATATTTTTTATTATTGTGGTGGTAGTATTAGAGTAGGCAGCTCGATTAGATGAACCTATACCACCAATAATAGTTGTATATACTGTTTTAAAATTTTGATCGACAGCAACAAAACTTGGTGCAGAATATATATTAGTATGTTGTTCAAATCCAGAATCAATTAAATAAGTACCATCTTTGTGTATGTAAATAGGCCATTTCCATGCACCATTTGCGTTAATATTATTTATCTTATTGTCAGGAGATGCAAAAACACCAGCATACATTGCAATACCTTCTTCCCAACTACTATCTGAATTAAAATTTATACTAGGTGTCACCGGTAAGTCACGTCGTCTAAACTGTGTCGAATCGTCTGAAAAGCCATCAGTGATTTTAGAAAAATCTGAAAGTTTAAGCCTACCATCAATCTCAGAAAGTTTGAATCGATGAACGCTATTAAGATACTTTTGACTTGTTGGTGTAATTGTGTTATTTCTTTTTACAGAAAAAATACCCTTATATACATGGCCCCCAGCAAGATAAAAGTAATCATCTAATTTATATAATTCTCCACCTGTAGCTCTAGCCAATTTATCAAATCCATATATGATGTTGGTATTTACTTTTTCTGCAGAAGCATTAGCAACGATATCTGAAATCATCCCATCTATATCAATACGAGCTATATCGGCATAAGTATCGAACCTCTCTAATAAATTATCGTTTGAGATAGAATCATTTTCACCATAACCACCTGTCAGGTAGAGGTAATTATCATCTTGAAAATGTTGTAGATTTGTCGCCTTAAAGAGTAATGAACCCGGGTTATCAATTTTATTAACAGGAAAAGCATAGCGTTTATCCTCGAGGTAGTTATAAACCCAAATGGTGTCATTGAAATTTCTAATTGGGAAAGATTTTTCTTCATAGTTATCTTTACCAAAATCGTGCATTCCATTAGTTCTACCACCCAATATTAACCATTCGCTAGAATTAGACCCTTGCCCTAAAACAAAAGATTGTAGGTTAGGAAATTGGTGTTTGTTTTTTACCTCTTCAATAATAACGTTGAAGGACTTTGGAGATACACGTTTATGATTATTTGTACAAGCCGTTAGCCAAAACGCTAAAAAGGCAAAAGGAAGGTGTTTTACGAAACGCATGATAATATTTATATAGGTACAATTTATTTATTACAAATTTAATCAAAAAATATTCCCTAAAATAAAATTTATTTTAGGAAATAATGCCGTGGAGCCAAAGGGAGTTAAGTCGAACTGTTTTGGGGAAGATTTGTCTAAAATTTTAAACAATTAATGGTTGATGTTTTTTTATATTTCCTTTTAAACTATGGGATTACTTAAAAACAGTCCTAGCTTTTTGTCCTAGAATTCAATCATTAGACTTACATTTGTTGGGATCTATAGACCAATTAATAATATGAATAATAATATTAAAGCTCTAGTAACTAATTCTATAAATTTAACAGAAGAAGAATGGTTGGTTTTTTCTAAATTTCTTGTTAAAAAGCAGTACAAAAAAGGGGACTACTTTTTAAAAGAAAACAACTATTGTAACTATGTTGGATTTGTAGACAAAGGTTTTTTTAATTTCTATTATTTAATTGATGGTGTTCAGCATATACGAGGTTTTTTTTTCCCCAATGAATTTATTTCTAACTACCCATGTTTTCTTCTAGAGAATAAGTCTAAATTTTATATTCAAGCCCTGGAAGACTGTTCCGTTACACTTATACACAGAGATGATCTTTTAATGCTTTATAAAACACTTCCTCAAGTTCAAATACTAAGCAAAACAATAGTTGAGAGTTTATACATGGAAGTTTCAGAAAAATACGAATCTTTTTTTCTTAAATCTCCAGAGGAGCGTTATTTAGAATTAATGAATACTAAACCAAACTTTATTCAAAGAGTGCCTCAATATATGATTGCTTCTTATTTAGGAATGACACCAGAAGGATTAAGTCGAATTCGGAAACGAAATTCCTAAAAAATAGTATTTATTTCTTAATCCGGATCAATGTGTGTGGATTTCCAATAAATTATTTTTGAAAATTAATTTTCAAAAATAATTTATGTATAGGTTACAACTCGCTTTATTACTAGCCACCTCTTTTTGCTTTAGTCAAAACACTCCAATTACAGATGCTAATTTTCAAACTGCAATAAATACTTGTTTAACTACCAATCCAGAGGATGGAATGTGTACAGAAAGCGGATACGGTGAAATGCCAGACTGGGATGTAAGTCAAGTTACTAATATGTCTAATTCTTTTAGTAATAAAACAGATTTCAATGGAGATATTAGTGCTTGGGATACAAGTAGTGTGACTAATATGAGCGCTATGTTTGATTATGCATCACATTTTGATCAACCATTGAATTCTTGGGATGTAAGTAGTGTAACTAATATGAGTGCTATGTTTTTTGAAGCATCTGCTTTTAATCAAGATATAAGTTCTTGGGATGTGAGTAGTGTTACTGAAATGGGTGTTATGTTTAATAACGCAGTATTATTTAATAAAAATCTTTGGAACTGGCAATTAATCAGAGATGATGTGAATGTCACGTTCATGTTTTATGGTGCAACGGCTGCTCTGGCATTAGGATACAATGAAAATCCTTCCATAACACAGGATAGTAATGATGTTTGGAGACTTTCAGATGTTGCTCCTCCCAATCTGTTTCAACCAACAACAAAAGTTGAATTACAAGCAGCCGTGAACGGTTGGATTGAACAGACGATTACCTCAGATAGTCCAGTACCACCCGGACAAGGCTCAGGAACTTACGGAGTAATGAATACTTGGGATGTTTCTTTAATTACAGATATGAGTTCTTTATTTAGTAGTAAACAAAATTTTAATGAGGATATTTCAAACTGGGATGTGAGTAATGTGACTAATATGTCTCTTATGTTTTTTGATGCACCATTTTTCAATCAAGATATAAGTTCTTGGGATACAAGTAGAGTGACTAATATGTTAGTTATGTTTGAAGGTGCATCATCTTTCAATCAAGATATAAGTTCTTGGGATACAAGTAGTGTGACTAATATGAGCGCTATGTTTTATCAAGCATCTGTTTTCAATCAAGATATAAGTTCTTGGGATGTAAGTAGTGTAACTAATATGGCTTCTATGTTTCTTGAAGCATCAGCTTTCAATCAAGATATAAGTTCTTGGGATACAAGTAGTGTGACTAATATGAGTTATATGTTTTATAACGCAGAATTGTTTAATAAAAACCTTTGGAACTGGCAATTAATCAGAGATGATGTGAATGTCACGTTCATGTTTTATGGTGCAACGGCTGCTCTGGCGATAGGATACAATGCAACTCCTTCCATAACACAAGATAGTAATGGAATTTGGAGACTTTCAGATGTTCCTCCCAATCTGTTTCAACCCACAACAAAAGCTGAATTACAAACAGCTGTGAACGATTGGATTGATGGGACAATTACCGCAGATAGTCCAGTACCATCCGGACAAGGATCAGGAACTTACGGAGTAATGAATACTTGGGATGTTTCTTTAATTTCAGATATGAATTCTTTATTTAGTGTTAAACAAAATTTTAATGAAGATATTTCAAACTGGGATGTGAGTAATGTGACTAATATGTCTTTTATGTTTTTTGATGCACTATTTTTCAATCAAGATATAAGTTCTTGGGATACAAGTAGTGTGACTAATATGTCGAGTATGTTTGAAAGTGCATCATCTTTCAATCAACCACTAAATGATTGGGATACAAGTAGTGTGACTAATATGAGCGCTATGTTTTATCAAGTATCTGTTTTCAATCAAGATATAAGTGAATGGGATGTAAGTAGTGTAACTAATATGAGTGCTATGTTTTTTGAAGCATCTGCTTTTAATCAAGATATAAGTTCTTGGGATGTGAGTAGTGTGACTAATATGAGTTATATGTTTTATGATGCATCATCTTTCAATCAAGATATATCGGCTTGGTGTGTTACAAATATTGCTTCAGAGCCAGATGATTTCAGTACTGACTCACCATTATCTGAAAGTAATACCCCAGTTTGGGGTACTTGTCCTTCAACCCCAATTACAGATGCTAATTTTCAAACTGCAATAAATACTTGTTTAACTACCAATCCAGAGGATGGAATGTGTTCAGATAGCGAATATGGTGCAATGCCAGACTGGGATGTAAGTCAAGTTACTAATATGGCTGGAGCCTTTTTGAATTTAACTGATTTTAATACAGATATTTCTTCTTGGGACGTAAGTAATGTGACCAATATGAGTTTTATGTTTCAAGGATCATCTTTCAATCAACCGCTTAATGATTGGGATGTGAGTAGTGTTACTAACATGAGTTATATGTTTGTTTTTGCATCATCTTTCGATCAACCAATTGGTTCTTGGAATGTGAGTAGTGTCACTAATATGGAGCGTATGTTTTTTATAGCATCATC
The DNA here is from genome assembly GCA_015665265.1 of Flavobacterium sp. Taxonomy (GTDB): domain Bacteria; phylum Bacteroidota; class Bacteroidia; order Flavobacteriales; family Flavobacteriaceae; genus Polaribacter. The sequence goes on along the minus strand of JADFAM010000010.1, from coordinate 30,554 downwards.
TTTCAATCAAGATATAAGCTCTTGGGATGTGAGTAGTGTTACTAATATGGATTATATGTTTTATGATGCAGTATTATTTAATAAAAACCTTTGGAACTGGCAATTAAATAGTGGTGATGTGAGTGTTGATAATATGTTTGGTGGTGCAACGGCTGCTCTGGCGTTAGGATACAATGCAACTCCTTCAATAACACAGGATAGTAATGATGTTTGGAGACTTTCAGATGTTACTCCCCAAAATCTGTTTCAACCAACAACAAAAGCTGAACTACAAACAGCTGTGAACGGTTGGATTGATGGGACAATTACCTCAGATAGTCCAGTACCATCCGGACAAGGCTCAGGAACTTACGGAGTAATGAATACTTGGGATGTTTCTTTAATTACAGATATGAGTTCTTTATTTGAACAAAAACAAAATTTTAATGAAGATATTTCTAATTGGAATGTGAGTAGTGTTACAACTATGTATGGTATGTTTGCTCTTGCATTCGATTTCAATCAACCACTAAATGATTGGAATACAAGTAGTGTTATAACTATGGTGAGTATGTTTGAGGAAGCAACAGCTTTCAATCAAGATATTAGTTCTTGGGATGTAAGCCAAGTAACGGATATGAGTTATATGTTTGTAGGTGCATCAACTTTCAATCAAGATATATCGGCTTGGTGTGTTACAAATATTGCTTCAGAGCCTACTAGTTTTAGTACTAACTCACCATTATCTGAAAGTAATAAACCAGTTTGGGGTACTTGTCCAAAAACCCCAATTACAGATGCTAATTTTCTAACTGCAATAAATACTTGTTTAACTACCAATCCAGAGGATGGAATGTGTTCAGATAGTGAATATGGTGCAATGCCAGATTGGGATGTAAGCCAAGTAACAGATATGAATGAAGCTTTTGGAGAAAAAACAGATTTCAATGGAGATATTAGTGCTTGGAATACAAGTAGTGTGACTAATATGTATGAAATGTTTGCTGGAGCATTTTCTTTCAATCAAGATATAAGTGAATGGGATGTGATTAGTGTTACTAATATGGAAGCTATGTTTTATCAAGCATCTGCTTTTAATCAACCTTTAGATGATTGGGATGTTAGCAGTGTTACTAACATGAGTTATATGTTTAACCAAGCATCATCTTTTAATCAAGATATAAGTTCTTGGGATGTGAGTAGTGTTACTGAAATGAGTTATATGTTTTGGAATTCAGTATTATTTAATAAAAATCTTTGGAACTGGCAATTAAACAGTGGAGCGGTGAGTGTTACGGAAATGTTTTATGGTGCAATGGCTGCTCTGGCGTTAGGATACAATGCAACTCCTTCCATAACACAGGATAGTAATGATGTTTGGAGACTTTCAGATGTTACTCCCCAAAATCTGTTTCAACCAACAACAAAAGCTGAATTACAAGCAGCCGTGAACGGTTGGATTGATGGGACAATTACCGCAGATAGTCCAGTACCATCCGGACAAGGCTCAGGAACTTATGGAGCAATAAATACTTGGGATGTTTCTTTAATTACAGATATGAGTAATTTATTTAGTAATAAACAAAATTTTAATGAAGATATTTCAAACTGGGATGTGAGTAATGTGACTAATATGGAGGATATGTTTGCTAATGCATCCTCTTTCAATCAACCATTGAATGCTTGGGATACAAGTAGTGTTACTTATATGGAGGATATGTTTGAATCTGCATCATCTTTCAATCAAGATATAAGTGAATGGGATGTGAGTAGTGTTACTAATATGTATTTTATGTTTGATAGTGCATCCGCTTTCAATCAAGATATAAGTGAATGGGATGTGAGTAGTGTTACTGATATGGGTTCTATGTTTTATTATGCATCCTCTTTTAACCAAGATATTGGTTCTTGGGATGTGAGTAATGTGGAATATACGGATTATATGTTTTATGGTGCCACTGCTTTCAATCAAGATATAAGTGGTTGGGATACAAGTAGTGTGACTACTATGGAATATATGTTTGAAGAAGCATCATCTTTCAATCAAGATATAAGTGAATGGGATACAAGTAGTGTGATTGATATGAGCAGAATGTTTTATAATGCAGTATTATTTAATAAAAACCTTTGGAACTGGCAATTAAATAGTGGTGATGTGAGTGTCGATAATATGTTTGGTGGTGCAACGGCTGCTCTGGCATTAGGATACAATGCAACTCCTTCCATAACACAGGATAGTAATGGAATTTGGAGACTTTCAGATGTTACTCCTCCCAATCTGTTTCAACCAACAACAAAAGCTGAATTACAAATTGCCATCGACGGCTGGACGGCTTCGCCACAGACAATTACTGCAACTAGTCCAGTACCACCCGGACAAGGCTCAGGAACTTATGGAGCAATGAATACTTGGGATGTTTCTTTAATTACAGATATGAGTTCTTTATTTGATGGTAAACAAAATTTTAATGAGGATATTTCAAACTGGGATGTGAGTAATGTTACTGATATGGCATTTATGTTTCATAATGCACCATCATTTAACCAAGATATTTCAAATTGGAATGTAAGTAGTGTTACTAATATGACATATATGTTTCCTTATTCATCCTCATTTAACCAAGATATTGGTGGTTGGAATGTAAGTAGTGTTACTAAAATGTCGAATATGTTCCAAGGTGCATCCTCATTCAATCAAGATATAAGTTCTTGGAATGTGAGTAGTGTTACTAACATGAGTTATATGTTTGTTTTTGCATCATCTTTCGATCAACCACTAAATGATTGGGATACAAGTAGTGTAACTAATATGTATACTATGTTTGAAGGAGCAACTGATTTCAATCAACCCATTGGAGATTGGGATGTAAGTAGTGTTACTGATATGGAAGCTATGTTTTATCAAGCATCATCTTTCAACCAAAATATATCAAATTGGTGTGTTACAAATATTGCTTCAGAGCCAACTGCATTTAGTACCGATTCTCCATTATCTGAAAGTAATAAACCAGTTTGGGGTACTTGTTCTTCAATCACAGCAATTCCAGACGCTAATTTTGAGCAAGCCTTAATAGATTTGGGTCTTGACTCGGGAGAAATTGATGGTCAAGTATTAACGGCAAATATTAATGGCGTAACAAGTATAGATCTTGGAGGTTTAAATATTTCAGATTTAACAGGAATAGAAGGATTTACTGCTTTGGAGTATTTAAGATGCGAATATAATCAATTAACAAGTTTAGATGTGAGTCAAAATACTGCTTTGGATTATTTGGAATGTAATAACAATGGATTAACAAGCTTAGATGTGGGTAGTAATGCAAACTTGATTACGTTGATTTGTAATTCTAATGAATTAACAGAGCTAATTGTGAGTAGTAACCCTGCCTTAGAGATTTTGGCTAGTTATGAAAACCAATTAACAGAACTAATTGTAAGTAGTAATCCTGCCTTAGAGATTTTGACTTGTAATTCAAATAGTTTAACAACTTTAGATCTTAGTAATAACCCTAATTTGGAAATTTTGAGTGTTGGTAATAATCAATTAGAAACATTAGATCTTAGAAATGGAAACAATTCAATCATTTCTTATTTTATTGCTACATACAATCCTAATTTGAGTTGTATTTTTGTAGACAATCCTTCGGATAGTAATGATAGTTGGCAAATTGACCCTGATACTTTCTTAGTTGCAGATGAAACAGCTTGTCAGGCATTAAGTGTGGGAGATCATGCATTTGAATTAGGGCTTTCTGTTTATCCAAATCCTACTTCAGATATGGTTTACATTGATGGGAATTACACTCAATTAAAAGTAATTGTGTATGATATACTTGGAAAACAAGTAATGAATAAGTCTATTACAAATAGTATAGATATTAGTCATTTAGACAATGGAGTTTACATCCTACAACTTTCTGATGGTGTTAAACTAACTTCACTAAGAATTATAAAGAATTAAATAAGACATACCTTAAAATACAACCCCTACAGAAATGTAGGGGTTTTTTATTGTGGAGCCAAAGGGAGTGAAATCGAACTATTTTAGGGGAGATTTCGAATTATTTTGAATTCAACGGCTTCGGCTATGAGTAGTTGCGTGGGTTAGCACTTAATTGAACAAGTTCACACCAAGCTGAAAATCCGCGAGGATTTTCAGAAGAAGGCAGCCCATAGGAGTGAAGTCGAAATCTTTTAGAGGTGATTTAAAATCAACTTTTTAGTCAATTTTTGTTTTGAATTAAAAATAACAACATTATATATACCAGTATTAGTATTTAATTTTAGAAGGTTTTCTCCAATATTTAATGAGGCTTGAATTACTTTTTGCCCTAACATATTATAAACAATTAGTGTTGAATTATCCCAACTTTCAGGGACGTTAATCGTTAAATTATCATTTTTAGATAAAGGGTTAGGGTATAAACTTGGTTTATTTATTAATTCATTATCGGGTATTGATAAAGTGTTATTGTTATTTGATAGGATAAACTGAGAAAAAGAATTAATATTAAGTCCATTAGAAAAAGAAATTTGAGCAGTTGCTCCATTGGCTCCTGTTATAGCATCTGCATTATCTAAAATAGTTCCCCAGGTATTACCAAAAGCATTGCTATCTCTTTTATATAAATTGTAATCATTTGCATTAGTAATAGTATATGCTGCATTATCTGTAAAAGAAATAGATGTTAAAGGGGTAAAAGTTTGATTGGTACCGTAATTATTAATAATAGTATACGAGCTAAAGTCTTGTAAGGCATCAGGCAAAGTATCAGGATTAATACTTCCTTTTGAAACCCAAATATCTCCATCAGGGTAGGTTCCATTTGCAAAAGTGATGGATAAACCTGTTGTACTAAAGTCTTTTACTCCAGCAGAGTTTACATTTATCTTTTGGCTAATTCCATCAAAAACAGAAACAGAAGAGGGGTTATGGTTAGATCCACTTGTTCCATTATAGGTAATATGACTGGTATTTGCCATTTTATTAATAGATAAATTACCACTACTTTCATTAAATTGATAATAAGCAACCAAATCGTTAGTAATAGGGTCATTAGCATTGCTTTTAGTTAAATGTCTCCATTGTCTAATTTCATCTATTGTTAATGCTCTATCCCAAATGCAAACTTCATCTAATTCAAGATTTGTGTATCGATCTGAATATCCTCTTCCATAGCGACCAATATCTAGTACTGTAACTGCTTCTGCTGGAAGTGCAGTATTGTTTATACTTTCTTCACCGTTTACATAAATTTTTACATTGGTTCCATTACTCACTAAAGCTACATGTGACCATTGGTTGGGTGGGGCTTGTAATCCTGAAGACCACCACCAAGTAGGGTGAAAACCAATGGTGTTATCTCCGTTTAAAAAATTTAAAGCAAAAGAATTATTATTATCTTGCGTGTTAAATATGGCACTATAATCTTGTTGTATTCCGTTTGGTTTAATCCAACATGAAAATGAAAATGTATTTTTAGTTACATTCAAATCATCTACTTTCAAATAATCTCCATTAGCAGCTCCAGATAATTGTGCTAAATTTCCAGGTATTGTTTCTGGTGTTGAAGATCCACATTGACTTGATACTTCAATAAAATTAGTTAATGTTTGGCTGCTTGTACCATAAGCATCAGTAACCGTTAGTGTAACATCATAAAATCCATCAGCAGCACCTGTGTAAGAAATTTCTGGGTTTTCGTCTGAAGAAGTAGTAGGTGTGCCACCAGGAAAACTCCATGACCAAGTTGCAGTAGCGTTTCTTACTACCGAATAATCTTTAAATTGCACATTCTCTACTGCAGGGCATGTTACTTTTTTTGTATTTGCAGAAATTAACGCATTAGTAGGACTTATTTCATATAAGTCATGCATAAAAGCTCCTCTAGATGTACCAATTTTTAACTTATTCTCATTATAATTAATAAACATAAATCTAATATCTGCTTGGGGCAATCCATTACCTAAAGCAGTCCAATTACTCATGGAATTATTTTTATAATAAATACCACTTTTATTACCTACATATACACCACCATTTGAACCTCTTTGAAATACAATTTTTGTCATTGGGAAATCAGACAATATTGGCTGTGTTAAATTAGTCCAACTAGAGCCGTTATTCGTTGATTTTAGTATTTTACAAGTAGATTGTACTCCACTGTAAGTTAACCAAACTTCGCTTGGATTTTCGTCGCTTACAGCAACGTCTGATATATTTGTTTGTCCAGATGATTCTGCTGAACTTGGTGTAACATCTGTCCAAGTAGCTCCAGCATCGTCTGTATACCATAATTTATTATTAGTTAATCCTTCAATAACATACATGTGGTCTGGGTTTTTCATTGAAATTTTTTCTCTAAAAACCTGATTCGTGAATGTTTTTACAATAGAAATACTATTTCCGTTATCTTCTGTTTTAATTAATGATCTTTTCCAAAGGTTTAAGTTTGTATTTCCTGTCGGATATTGCCCTGCATGATGTGTGATAATAGTATAGTAATTGTTAGGATGAAACTCTATGGAATTGAAATACGAATATATACCACCTATATCTAAAAAGTTAGACTCATTAATCAAGGTATGTGGTCCTGTTCTGAAATATCTATAATTACTATATCCTTGACTATAAATGTATCTGTCATCTAGTGGGTTTACATCTGTGTTTCCTTGATCGGCTCCTGTACCATTATACCAATCGAACCCATTGTGGGTTTCTTTTATCATTACTGGTCCATGATTGTTACCAGATGCAACTAAATTAGATTTAAAAGCACTACCAAATCCCCATAACTCATGATTACTAATACTATTTGTTAAGGTTGTCATTGTTGCTCCATTATCTGAGGAAGAAATAGTTTCTCCATCAGACCCCACTAAGTGTAATCCGCCTATAAGGTCTATTGATCTGATATCTGAATGCGTCTTAGCTGTTGATAAGGCAAATGAATCACCATTATTTGATGAGATGTGTATTTTTTTATTCCCGTAAGAACCATAAACAATTTTATTTTCATCATTTCTGTCCATTACAATATCTCCATGGTGTAAAACAGGATCATGATTAAAAGCATCTCCAATACCAGTAATCATGTTTGTTTTGGTGTTTTCTATAGCACCTGTGATGGCATCAATTTTATATAAATGAGCAGCTTGATGTGCATAAGGATTATTTCCACTACCCACTGCAACATAAATAGAAGCACTGTTTGTGGTAGGTATCATTAATTTTGCCCAACCTACAACTTGGCCATTAGCAGATCCACTTAATGTTAATGTTGCTATTTCAGAAAAACTAGCACCAGAATTACCAGATCTGTGAACAGTAACACTATTGTTATGGCTTGTACTTAAGGAGTAAACAACACTATTGTTTGTTGTGCTCCAATCTAGCATTTCACTATGTACTGAGCTATCCCATATTTGATGGTCGGGTAAACCTGTAAGTACGGAATTCCAGTTTGTACCACCATCAGTTGTTCTGTATATTTTGTTGCCCCATCTTGCCACTACAATATCTGGGTTTGTTGGTGAAACTGCAATGTCATATGCATTTCCAGAATATGAAGCGCTTGTTAAATTGGTAGAAGCCCAATTTAAACCTCCATCAGTTGATTTTATTACTTGACTGTCACTTACAGCATATACAACAGACGAGTTGGAAAGGACAACATCTAAATCTAAGTATTTTTCATCGGGTAGGTTGGAGTCCACTAAAGTCCAATTAGTTCCACTATCACTAGTCATCCATAAACCACCTGTAACAAAGGAAACAAAACGTTTAGCAGTGTTAGTTGGATCTATTCTATTTAAAAAAACATATCCTCCATGATTTCCATACCCAGAATAACCTGTTTCTGCGCTATTAACAGGACCTAATAAATCCCATGACCCAATTTGTGTGGTAGAACTTATACTGCTAGATGTATTTAAAGGGGTGTTGTAAGTAGATACTTTTAGGTTTTTTGGTTCAGGTTGTACAAAACCATTAGCATCTAAATAATATAATTTTGATTTTAACCAAGATTCGCCTAAGGTTCTTGGTTTACTTTTTTCCCATTGCTTGTCACCAAAATATAAGTCATAATTTTTTTTAACCTCAAAATAGTTTGCACCATCTTTCATGTTTGCAAACCAAGGTTGACTTTTATGCCTTATTTCATATTCATAGTCTTCTTTGTCTTTTTCAAGTTTTTGTGCATAGATATTTGTGATTAAAAAAAGTAATACTATAGTGATTTTAAATTTCATGTGAAATAAATTTCAGTTTTTTAATTAAAGTTAACAGATGGATAAAGACAATTGTTTTTATCCAAATTATATTTACTTGTTAAGTCTGATAAAATACTAAAAGTATTAAAATTACTTAGCCTATTAAAAATACTTGATGAAATTCTATCTTACTAGAAAAATTATTAGATGTTTTCCTGAATTATAAAATTTAAATATAATCAAAAAAATATTCCCAAGAATAAGAAATTATTCTTAGGAATAAAAAGTGGAGCCAAAGGGAGTGAAGTCGAACTATTTTGGGGAGGATTTGAATGAATTAAATCAAATTTAATTCTTATTTCTTCCAAGTACCTCCGTATTTATAAGCACTGTTATTCTCTTTGATTTTAAGTAAGCAACCTTCACACACAAATACCCATTCCTTAGGGTTTTTATATTGTACCCTATACATGGTAGAAAAATCTACATTACAGACGTTACAGTGCTTAATACGTTATTTCATGTAATTAAATTAGCTTCTTGTTATCTCTTTTGTCTGCTTCAAACATTAATAATTCAATGACTCTTTTAGAAGTAATTTCATAGTCAAAATGAACTGAAACATTTTTTTTTATTTCATCAAAATCAACATGAGATTCTATCTCATTAAGCCTTGATAAATAATTCAAATAGAGTTGAGTATTCCCTATTCCATAACTACTTTTTTTATCAGTAGTATATCTGTAGATTCTACTGTCCCAAATTGCATAATCAATAGGGTTAATAAAATGTAATAGTTTTGAAAGACCTACAAGGGAGTTGTTGATTGTACTTTTCAATAATTCTAATTCAGCAATCGTTAGCAGAGCTCCGTTCTTTGCCTTATTGAGCGACTTTAAAACATCTTCCATATCTTGAAACTTTAACTCTATAATTGTTGGCATCCAACCATATACAAAATGACTTGAAATTACAAGATCATGCTTGGAGATGTTACTAATATTTTTAAAATACTGAATAAATTCAGGATAGGTCTTAATATAGGAATCTTCAGTGGGTGGGTTAAATTTTAAAGATTCAGAATATATATTTTCAAATACTAAATTTTTTAATTCAGGTGTTTTTTTCATTAAATTTCTATAATAATAAGTTAGCTTTCTCAAATATAATAAATGTAAGTTTGACCTAAATTAAGAAGATTATAAACAGCTGAATTGAAAGAGGAAGATATGCCTATGGTTTAATCCCACGAACCTTCTATTTCAAAATTAAACTCTCTTCTATTACATCTAGGACATTCTAACTTTTTAGTGAAATCCATTATTTCATTAAGAGACTTTCTGTTGCATTTAGAACACTTTGGGCTTGACAATGTAGAATTTTTTATAGCATTACAATATGAACATTCAAAAAGTGTTGTTTCTTTTTGATTAGAAAAACCGATGCCTAGAAAATAATTTTTCTCAAAATTACAACTTGAACATATATATCCTCTAATAATACCCATATACTTTATTATATGAAATAAATATAATAAATGTAAGTTTAACCTATTTAAGAGGTTTAGAAATAGCTGAATTGAAAGAGGAAGATATGCCTATGGTTTAATTTATTACTTTTAATTATGATTGACATTAAATTTAGTTCCCTTTCTGATACTCCAAAGGATAAAAATGGCAACTATAAAGACCCTGACAGGCATAGTAAAACTTTGAGAGAATACCATATGTACTTGTGGAGTAAACATATTCAAAGTGGATATTTTTTTAGTTTAGATAAATACTCACAAGGAAGAATGATTCATAAGTTTGGCTCACAAGAGTTTGTGTTGTCAAGTGATTCAATAGGTCATACTTATAGAAAATGGCCTGAGATGAAAGATATTATTAAACACATTTTACCTAATGAAATAGATTCATTTTTAACTTTATGTACTAGTATTGGTGGCTATATTATTTTTCCTGCAAAAAAGGTTAATAATCATTTCACAATTAATCAATCAAGAGGAGTGAATAAACAAATCTGTGATAGGTGGGATTTAACATTAGAGTGTATAAGACTTTATTACTCTAATCAACCAAGTCCACTATCAAAAACATTTGCTAATTACAACTCTTTTTTTAACTTATTTGGAGATTTTAAGGGCTACGTTCAGTATTTCTTGTTACAAGATCTGGTATCAAAAGATTGTAATTCAGTAAAGTTTTATTTACCTCACACTAATTTTGATCTAAATCCAATTCCTAAGGGTGTAGATGAGTATAGGACTTACATGAAGAGTGTAATGACTTTTATCTCTAAAAGAAACTCAAGGATATTAAGATACTGCGAGAACTAAATTAAAAGAGGAGGAATGCCTATGGTTTAGAATTATTTATCATTTTCTTCTTCAGCAATTTTGACGCCAATTATTATCCCTCCTATACCACCTAAAACACTAAAAATAATTTGTTGCATTTGTTGTTTTTCTTCCCATTTAGATTTCTTTGTAACTTTGGAATCAAATATTGTTCCAACAAAAAGTCCTAAAACAGCTCCAATTATAGCTCCAAGAAATATATTTTTTATGTAATTCATAATTAATTTAATTATTAATAAATATAAGCTGCAATGCCTTCAATAAAAGTATTTATCATCTTCTGATGTCATTTGATATCCATAGTTTTTGCGTCTTATTACTTTTAAATTCACCTATAATATATTACCTTCTTTATTAAATAACTATTTAAAACTTGTCCCTGCATCTCTCATTAAATTAACTTTGATGTTCTAAAATTTTGAATAACTCTTCAAATTTTTCATCTACTGCCTCATACAATTCGGATTCTTGTTCAAAGTGAAATGAAATCCATCTTACATTTGTTGTTTTAATGCTATTGTAAAAATAGCAAGCTTTAGATTCTTGATTAAATTTAATAAACGGCAACAGTTCAATTGGTTCATTATGGTTTTGGTGAACAAAATACAATTTGTCTTTATCAAGAGGCTTTAATGAGATCACTTTTATTTCGTTAAAAGGCGTTTTGTTTCCAACTAATTCCTTTGCTTTATAATTGTGTATACCATTCTTATAATCCCCAGTTGTTGCACTAATCAGCCTGCAATCATCAAAAGCACCCTGGATAACTTGCCTTAAACTATTAAGTTCTTTCTCAAGTAATGTAAGTCGGTTGATATTTTCTTGTTCGCCCGCAACTCCACCATGGCCTTTCCAATCATTGCGGTATTCTCTTACATTATCTAAAATCGGAATAATTTTTTTGCTCGTTATAAGATTTAAAAACTCACTACTTGGCTTCCCAAGTAGATCAAAAAAGATATCTTTTTCATCTTTATCATTTATATTAATTAGGGTGCGAACTGACTTTAAAAGGTTTGCAGTTAAATTGTTCCAACCTCCAAATGTTGCTTTTTTAATCCAGTCATCGTATTGATTGTCATTGTTTATCCATCTATGACTTTCTGAATTGTAAAATTTCTTATCTTGATAAAAAGCACTTAATATTAGCATTGCTAAAAATTCGGAAAATGCTTCAAAAAAATGAAATAAATATTCAATCTTCCTTTTACTTTCGGAAGTAGCTACATATTTCCATAGAATAGATGAGATAGGAAATGGCAAACTATCTAACCATTTTTCAATACTATTATCTTTTTCATACATCACAATACTTTTATTGATCTCTTGTGTTTGTGATGGCCGTTTCCATAGTTGGTTTTTATATTCACTAATCTCTAACAGCAAATTATCTATTTTATTATTTACATCAATAAGACTAATCTGTTCCTGATATGCTGGAATAAATAACGGAGCATCCTCTAATGATGAAAGAGTAATGTTTTTTATTGTTGTTCCAACCGTCCTGCTTTCGCGTGTAAGTTTTCCTAAGGATGTATTAAAATATTTGACTAAATAAGTTGCGCTAATTTGATTATCCAAAATTACTTGGATGTAGTTGTGTGGCTTTATTTTAAAATCAGCAGGGTTTTCAACAACGTCACTTAATCCGACTCGAGGTATGTAAATCATATTGTTTGAATGCTCGATTTCTTCCACACTCTTTTTGCCTATTGTTTTTAAGCTTGCAATATTTTTCAGAGCAGTTGGAGTTAAGCCTGTTCTTCTGCCTAAATTGAAAAGATCATTAGATTTTTCAAGGGCTTTAAAAGATGTAAAATCTTCATAAATTATAAAACTCCCCATTGAGATTGTTTTTCCTTTTTTCTTTTTCTTGAAATTATCAGCAATAACATTATTGTATTCGCCATTTGAAGATAATTTAGCCAAAAAAGTTTTTTGTGCAGCTAACTTTGATACTACTACAAGATAAGAGGGGATATTAGTATTTGAATGACTTCCTTCTGGAAGGTAAAAAAGAGCATCAATAAATAGATTAAATTCAGTTAAGGCTTTTTTAATCTTTTTGTCAAAAACGAATTTTCCTGGCATCAAAAAAATCAGTTTATTGTTTTCTTTAACGTGTTTTGAAGAAGCAATTAACAAATCAGTAGCATAATCTCTTGAGATTGATTCAGGACTAATCTTTCTCATTCCAAATGGAGGGAATGATATCACTAAATCAAATTTATCATTTTCTTGTGCAAGTAGTTCAAGCCCATCACCTAATAAAATTTGTGATTCATCAATATTAAAACCTTCTACAATAAGCTTTCTTTCTTCTTGATTTAAGCAATAACCTTTATAGTTTTTTTGATAATTTCTGACAAGAAAGGAATTAACCCCTACAAAAGGATCTAAAACTCTTTTTGAAGTTATATCGTCTGTTAAACTAATAATAAACTTATATATCCATTCAGGCGGTTGACAATTTGGATTCATTGCTGCTTGTAAAAGTTCTTTACTTTTTAAGACTTTCTTTAGATGGTTTATTCCAAAATCTAACCCTATTTTTTCAAGAACTGATAAGTCATTGTGCCTACCGAAATAAACATCACCTCTAAAGCTGTCCAAGCTTTTCCATATTAAGTCCTTTATTTCTTTCATAACTAGTATTTTAAGGAGGTATAACCTGTTGCTAAATATGATATAACATTCAATTATCACATCTAACCAAATATATAAAAATTAACCATTAAATTAATTTCGGTTTAAAAATAGAAGAACTAAAAGAGAAGTTTATGCTTATGATTATCCATATGTAAATCTTACAGTAATAAAATTGTCTATGTTGTTATAAAATAATATTTTTAATTTTCTAAAAAAAATGAATGTCAAAGATTACAAAACAACAACTGCAGTCCTATCTGTGGGAGAGCGCAAACATCCTCAGGGGCAAGATAGATAGTGGAGATTTCAAGCACTATATCCTTGGTTTACTTTTTTACAAACGACTTAGTGATGTCTTTGATGAAGAATTTCAAAAACTTAAAGAACAGGTAGGTGAAGAATTAGCCAGTGACAAGAACCTCTATGCGGATATTTTCTTTATTCCTTCTGACTGCCATTGGAATAATATTCTTTCAACATCAACCAATATAGGAGCTAAAATAAATGATGTATTTGCTGAGGTTACTCGTGCAAACGCACCAAGACTGGATGGTATTTTAGACAAGATTGACTTCAACGACAAAGATAAACTCTCGGATGCTGCAATGAGTGACCTGGTCAACCACTTTAACATTCATAAATTAGGTAATGAATTTATTACAGGAGATATGCTTGGTGATGCCTATGAGTACCTTATCGCACAATTTGCAGATGATGCAGGTAAGAAAGGTGGAGAATTCTATACACCTCATCAGATCGTTGAACTATTGGTTGAAATACTACAACCCCAAGAAGGACAAAGTATTTATGATCCTGCCTGTGGTTCTGGTGGTATTTTAGTAACGGCTGCCCAGTACATTAAAAAGCAAGGACAAGATGCTCAAAAGGTATTCTTGTATGGACAGGAATCTGTTTATGCCACTTTTATACTGGCAAAGATGAATATGATTTTGCACGGCTTTAATGATGCAAAAGTTGAGCGTGGCGATACTTTTATGGAGCCTAAGCACTTGGTAAATGGCGGACTGATGAAGTTCGACAACATTATGGCAAATCCACCGTGGAACTTAGACGATTGGATGCACAGCACCCAGACGGTTAACGGTAAAAAGAAAAAGGTTGATATAGAAGATCCTTTTAATAGATTGGTTTATGGAAGACCTCCTGCAAGTACTGCTGACTGGGCTTGGATACAACATATGTATGCCAGTTTAAACCCTAAAGGGCGTATTGGTGTGGTAATGGATAACGGAGTCTTATTTAGAGGAAGTAAAGAAGCTAAAGTGAGACAAGCCTTCTTAGAATTAGATGTAGTTGATGCGGTGATTGGATTACCAGGCAACTTATTTGCCAATACAGGAAGCCCTGGATGTATTCTAATTATAGACAAGAACAAACCTGCAAATAGGAAAGGAAAAGTCTTGTTTGTAGATGCCAGTAAAGACTATTTAGAAGGCAAGGCACAGAACCATTTAAGAGATGAGGATATTACAAAAACCTTAAGGACGTATACTGATTACTCGACTATTGAACGCTACTGCTCGGTGTGTGATTTGGAAGAGATCAAAGAAAACGATTACAACCTTAATATTTCTCGTTATGTAGATACTACAGAGCCTGAAGTTCCTGTGATCATTGAAGAGGTAATGAATGAGTTAAAAGGGTTAGAAGCACAAAGAAAAGAAACCAATAGTAAGTTGAATGACTACCTAAAAGAATTAGGATACTAATGAAGGTGCTTCAAGACACATACAAAGACACCAAAATTGGAAGGATTCCGAAAGATTGGGATGTTATTAAATTATCAGAAGTGGTTGATATTTTAAATAATAAAAGAAAGCCATTAAATTCTTCTCAAAGAAATTCAATTTCAGGAGACGTACCTTATTATGGAGCAAATGGTCAAGTTGATAGTATAAATGATTTTATATTTAATGAGCCCTTAATTTTAATGGCTGAAGATGGTGGAAATTTTAGTGAATATGAATTTAGACATATTGCATATAAAATTACAGGGAAATCTTGGGTGAATAATCACGCTCACGTATTAAAACCAAAATCAGATTTTGATTTTGATTATGTTTTTTATGAGCTTGAACATAAAAATATCTTGAGGTTCATTAACGGAAGTACAAGAACAAAACTCAATCAAGGTGACTTAAAAGGTATTCCTTTAAAAATACCCCCTCTACAGGAACAACAAAAAATAGCAGCCATACTTTCCACTGTAGATGAGCAGATAAGCACTATAGACAAGATCATTGAAAAGAGCAAAGAACTAAAGAAAGGTTTGATGCAGAAACTCTTTTCTGAAGGCATAGGACATACAGAATTTAAAGACACCAAGGTTGGTAGGATTCCGAAGGATTGGGAGGTTAAATCATTGGAGGAAGTAGGTTTAATTAAAGTGGGAAGAGATTTGAATAAAGAAATTTATAATCCAACTCTTAGTAAAGAACATAAAGTACGTGTCTATTCAAATGCAATTACTGATAGAGGGTTATATGGTTTTTATAGTAGGTCAGAATATCCTAAGAACAGTATAACAATTACAGGAAGAGGTGACATTGGTTATGCTTTTGCAAGAAATGAAGAGTTTGGTGCAATTGGTAGATTAATTGTTATTCATCCAAATTCTAATGTTGATTATATTTACTTAACTAACTACATTAATCACAGTGTTAATTTTCATATCGAAACGAGTGGAATCCCACAATTAACAGGTGTTCAAGCAAGCAAATATAAAGTTGCTATTCCCCCTCTACCAGAACAACAAAAAATAGCAGCCATACTTTCAGAAGCAGATGCTAAGATTGAAAAAGAACAAATACAAAAAGCACAGTTACAAGCCCTTAAAAAAGGTTTAATGCAACAACTACTAACAGGTAAAAAACGAGTAAAAGTATAATGTCATCAGAACTTCATAGCGTGGAGATTCCTCTAATAAACACCCTCAAGAAATTGGGGTGGACATACCTGTCTGCAGCTGAGAATAGCTCCATGCGAGATGACTCTGTTGATGAGGTGTTATTAAAGCCACTTGTAATAGATGCCTTACTTAAACTAAATGCTCACAAAGGACTAAAACGGGAGCATTGCGAAACCTTATATAATAGAATCAACCGTGTAGATGATAATGAGGAGTTTCACGCCTGGCTTAAAGGAGAGAAATCATTCAAGCCAAACCAAGAGAGTAAAGCGATCTCTATAGACCTTATTAACCGAATTAATCCAGAGGAAAATCACTTTTCAGTGACCAATCAATATGTTTGCACGATTACCAAGCCTGAAGATGCATATAAACATATACGACCTGATGTAGTCTTGTTTGTAAACGGTATACCAATCTCGGTTATAGAATGTAAATTTTTAGGTACTGAAGGGTCTACTTTCGCAGAAGGTATTAAACAGTTAGATCGCTACCAACGCACCACACCTAACTTATTTATTCCTAACGTATTTAATATTTCTACAGACGGACATAAACTAAAGTATGGTGCAACTAAGTCACCTGATAAATACTATATGGAGTGGAAATACGACTCTGGCACTCCTAATGATATTAAAGACAGTAGTGAGTTTAAAGCGTACGCTGAAGAAAACAAACGAGATTTTAATCCCTACATTGATGTTCAGGTTTTTGGACTGCTAAATAAGGTCAATTTCATAGACCTGATCACCAACTTTATTGTCTTTGAAACCAGAGACAACCTCACCGTTAAAAAGATTGCACGTTACCAACAGTTTCGTGCCGTAAATAAAATAGTAGAGCGTGTTGTAACAAGTGAGATGAAAACAGGTCTTATATGGCACACCCAAGGAAGTGGTAAGTCTTTAACAATGCTCTTTACTGCTTGGAAACTACGAACACTCGCAGAACTAAATAACCCGACCATTCTTATTGTAGTTGATCGTGTGGATTTAGATGCACAAATAACAGAGACTTTTGGTGCGGTAAAACTACCCAATACCACAAGAGCATCTTCCATTGATGGACTCAGAAAGAAATTAAAAGAAGACAGACGTGAGGTTATTATCAGTACCATCTTCAAGTTTGATGAAATGGCTGATGTATTGGTTCAAAGAGAGAATGTAATTATCCTTATTGATGAAGCGCATAGAACCCAAGAAGGTACTAATGCCGCTGAAATGAGACGTGCATTGCCAAATGCCTTCTTTTTTGGATTTACAGGAACACCTATTGATAAGTCAGACAAGAATACCCACAGAAACTTTGGGCTTAAGCCAGACGGAAAGGTGGAGCGCTATATGGATCTTTATAATATAAAGGCTGCCATTGATGACGGTGCAACCGTACCTGTTCATTACCAATTAAGAAATAGAAAGTGGCATATTGATGCCGACCAAATGGACGAATTGATAGATGCAGAATACGATCACTTGAGTCCTGAGGAGATGGATGTTTTAAAAGAACAAGGGTCCAGCTATGGAAAGACCTTTATGATGAACCCTGCCCGTTTAAGAGCTGTGGCAGAAGACATTGCTAAGCATTATACAGCACACATAGAACCAAATGGCTTTAAAGCTCAAATTGTAGCCTTTAATAGAGAAGCTTGTGTGGTAATTAAAAATCATATTGACGAATTACTTGGAGAGCAATATAGTGCCGTGGTCTTTAGTGGTGGGCAAAATGATGCCCCAGATTTAAGAAAACACCATAAGTCTAAACAAGAAATAAGAGACTGTGTTAACCTGTTCAAAAATAAGGATAGTGACCTAAAGTTTATGATTGTTCAAAGTATGCTCTTAACAGGCTTTGATGCACCTAACGAGCAGGTAATGTACTTAGACAGACCACTAAAGGATCATACGCTTTTACAAGCTATTGCTCGAACAAACAGGCCGTATCCAAATAAAATGTGTGGTATCATTATCGACTACTGTGGGATACTTAAAAACTTAAGTACTGCATTAAACTTTGATGAGAGTGATATTACAGATTGTTTGATTGATTTTAACCAACTTAAAGAACAACTCCCAAAATTCCTAGAAGACTTCAATCAGACCTTTGAAGAAGCTGAGAATAAATCACCTTTTGCTATTGCCAATTACCTTCAGAAGAATGATAAGCTTAGTGAATTTAAAGAGTCTTATAAAGGGTTACAGATTTCTTATGAAACACTTGCTCCAGATCCTTTTATATTGGAGTACACAAAGCAATATGCAGAGGCTACTAAGCTTAAGCTAATAGTTGATTCTATCCTAAGCCAAGAGAAGCCAGATGTGAGCCAATATTTAGCCAAAACAAGGGAAATGATACAAGAACACATAACCCTTGGAGAAGTGCGAGAAAACGCTCCTGTGTTTGTTGTAGATGACAACTATCTAAAACGATTAGACGGTACAGCTTTATCTGAAAAAGATAAGGAACTAACCCTTGAAAATAGATTAAGAACAGTCCTGAGAATAAAAGCCAGTGACCTACCTGTATACAAAACACTACAAGAAAGATTAGAGAAAATTATCGAGAGAAGAGGTGAAGAAGTAGATGATACCTATGCACTATTGTGTAGCATTATGAATGACTTAAATGAAGCCCAAGATTTAGAAAAGTCATCTGACCTATCAATGGGGGAAAGAGCCATCAGTCAGCTTTTAAGAGAAAAGTTAGACAATGAAGAACTGGTTTCTGTTATTACAAGTGAACTGAACGAGGTTGTTATTTCTTACACTAATGATTTCAATAATTGGCAACAAAAAGGAACTGTTGTAGCTAAAATTAGAAGAGATATTATTTTGAAGTTGGCAATGCTCTCAAAAGTACACTCTGCTATTCAAAACCAAAAAATAGACTACTCTAAATTTTCAGAGCAGTTAATGAAGTATATTATTCAGCACTATTAATGGAGGAGCAGGTGTTAAACATAAAGGGTGTTGAGGTGACTTTATTCCGAAGTCAAAAAGCGAAGAGTTTAAATATTACCATCAAACCCTTTACTGGTGTTCGTGTATCTGTTCCTACTTCAATTAGTTTTAAAAAAGCAAAACAGGCAACTGAGGAGCGTATAGATTGGATTAAGAAACATCTTTCAAAGATGCAAAAAGCGGAAGAACTTTTTACTGTTTTTAATTTAGACACTAAGTTCCAAACCAGGACTCATCATTTAGAACTAAAAATTTCAGATACAGATACACTAAAATCAGTTGTAAGAAATAATAAGATTACTATTTCAATACCTCAAACCAATAAAGTTGAAGACGCTGAGGTACAAAATGAAATTAGAAAAGCGATAGAACGTGCCTGGAGAAAGGAAGCCAAGGAGTATCTCCCAAAGAGAGTTGAAGAGTTAGCGTCAAAGCACAAGTTTGATTACAAGAAAGTTGCCGTTAAGAATTCTAAAACAAGATGGGGAAGTTGCTCATTTGATAATAGTATCAACCTAAGCTTACATCTTATGCGATTGCCCGATCATTTAGTTGATTATGTTATTCTCCACGAACTGGTTCATACTAAGATTAAAAACCACAGTAGAGATTTCTGGCAGCTCTTAGATATGGTTTCTGGTAACGCAAAGAAGTTAGATAGAGAAGTTAAGGATTGTAGAATACAGATATATTAAGAACTATTCAAAAATAATAAAGTTTCTAGCACCAAGACACAAAGGACTACCCCTCCACCACATTTTACAAGCGAGATTTATGGTAATTGGACAGTGGAAAAGGATGCACCAGTTTTTGATAGGTTTAAAAAACAAACAAAAAAATTGAAGAAACAAAAAGACAGAATAAAGCAAGAAATGATAAAATTTATGACAAATACATAAAAGAGACGAAAAGAATAAAAAAGATAGTTTCAAAATATAACTTCAAACCTTTGGAAGATTTTTTAGTCACAAGTGCTCTTTTTCATTCTAATAATGATACATCTAATATTAAAGATATTTCTATAATTATAACGGATTATAAGAATGGAAAATATCAGTTCCTAGATTTAATTTTACATCAAACAAACAATGAAAGGTATGTTAAAATTGAATACATAGCTAATCTTAACATTACAAAAAAAGTATTGAAAAATATTGGAGGTAAAAAATCTATTGAATTTTAACTCAAAAAAACACATTTTTCTTAAAATGTTGACTAATAGTTAACTAAAAAAAAACCTCAACCAATTGATTATTAATTAGTTGAGGTGTAATAAAGTGGAGACGCCGAGAATCGAACTCGGGTCCAAACAAGCAGCTCAAATGCTTTCTACATACGTAGTTTTTGTTTAATTTTCGTCTAGTAGCTGATCAAAAACAATCCATTACAAGCTTAGCTTCTTTAGTTTCAAAATGTTATCAAAGCCCTAACATTTCTATGTTTATTTTTACGATGCCCAAAAGTGAAACGCCATAAACCAAGGCTTTTCGTGGACATAAAGCTTGCACACCTTGTGTGCCGAGGCTAATCTTACTGTTAATTCAGATTATGCAGCTAAAGCGTAGTTATCTTCGCCGTTTAAATGGTTGAAATAAGGTTTACGAGTCATCATTTCAGTCCTCGGTATGCTTACAGTTTCACTGATCTTGCTGTCAAAACCAGTCGTCCCCCTAAGATAGGTCGCTAAAACCTATAGTGTCTGCAAAAGTATGAAAATGAAACCAATTTACCATTTGCGCATCCTATCAAAATCAACTAATTTTGAGGAAAATAATGTACATGAAATTTGGTATCATCAAAGAACGTAAAAACCCACCAGACAGAAGGGTGGTGTTCTCCCCTCAAAAACTACAAGAGTTTCAACAACAATTTCCGGAGGCCTCTATTGTAGTAGAATCTTCAAATATTCGTGTATTTTCTGATGATGCGTATGCTAAGGCTGGTTTTGAGATTACCGAAGATCTTTCGGACTGTGATGTACTCATTGGTGTAAAAGAAGTGCCAATAGCTTCACTACTACCCAATAAAAAATATTTTTTCTTTAGTCATACTATCAAAAAACAACCCTACAACAGAGACTTGCTTAAAGCAATGCTCGAGAAAAACATCACTTTATATGATCATGAAGTGATTACAGACCCTAAAGGCAACCGTCTTATTGGTTTTGGACGATATGCAGGTCTAGTTGGTGCTTATAATGGGTTTAGAGCTCTAGGAATAAAAGAACATACGTTTTCTTTACCTAAAGCAGAAAGTTTAGCCGATTTACCAGCATTAATAGATCAGTTAAATGCCATAGAACTCCCTGCTATTAAAATTCTTTTAACAGGATCAGGAAAAGTAGCGAGAGGTGCTAAAGAAATTTTAGATGCCATGCATATTAAGTCGGTTTCTATTTCAGAATATCTAACAGCAAGTTTTAATGAACCTGTGTATTGTAAAATAGATGTGTTAGACTATAACAAACGCATCGATGGTCAGGTACTTACCAACAGTGATTTTTACAACAACCCATCTGCCTATGTTTCTAACTTTATGCGTTTTGCTAAGGTTACCGATTATTTTATTGCAGGACATTTTTTTGGTGACGGTTCTCCGTATTTATTTACTCGAGAAGATGCAAAAAATGAACACTTTAACATTCGTTTAGTAGCCGATATTTCATGCGATATAGATGGGCCAGTAGCCTCTACACTTAGGGCCTCAACCATTGCGGAACCAATTTATGGTTATGACCCTGAGACTTCTGAAGAGGTAGCGTATACTTCTCCTGGTTCCATTACGGTGATGGCTGTAGATAATTTACCTTGTGAATTACCAAAAGATGCCAGTGATGGTTTTGGAGACTTATTTTTAACCCATGTGATTCCCGCTTTTTTTAATGGAGATAAAGATGGTATTTTAGCACGTGCAGCAATGACAAATGAGCAACAATTAACACCAAGATATGAGTATCTTCAGGGCTATGTAAATGGAGAGGAATAAGGGTTATTTTCTATTGGCTATGCCGTATACAAAGAAACTTCCACCCAATATTAATAGTGAAGAGTACCAATAGGTAGGAATTACAAATACAACAACGGCCAATAATAAACAAATAGCCACAAGAAGATCATAGGGTTTTTTTCGTTGGGTGTTAAACAACGCCATTACTAGTCCTAGATATCCCAAAAAGAATGGAGTGGCATAATTTACTGCTGTATTTTTTGCCAGTGACAATAAAAAAACACCAAGAATTACAGCTAGAGCATAGAGGCCAAATTGTTTTTTTGAAGCAGTATTCCAAACCGCTATCCCTGCTTTTCTAGCAGCTCTTCTGCTCGAGAAAAAAACAGCAAACATAGAAAAGAATGCGACCAGCACTACCATAAACATACAAATGCTTTCTATAATTTCTATCGATAGCATGCCTAATGGATTGCTATCTGCTATAAACCCAAGAATAGCCGCATTAATAACATATACGCCTAAAAGCATGTACAAACCAATTTGAATGCTGTTAAAACCTTTTAAAATAAAATTTTGAGTGTTGTTTGTTGTTACGTTTTTACTTGAAGCCATACTAAAAATTATAAGGTATTGATGGTTTGTCTAATCGCTACTAAATTGGAGAGTAACTTCTCTAAGTACTGAAGATCTAACATATTTGCTCCGTCGCTTTTTGCATTGGCAGGATCAAAATGTGTTTCTATAAATAAGCCGTCTACATGATTTACAATACCAGCTCTTGCAATGGTTTCTATCATGTCTGGTCTTCCACCGGTTACTCCAGAAGTTTGGTTGGGCTGCTGTAAAGAATGAGTAACGTCTAGCACTGTTGTAGAAAATGCTCTCATTTCTGGAATTCCTCTAAAATCTACAATCATATCTTGGTAGCCAAACATGGTCCCTCTATCGGTAGTCATTACTTGAGCATTACCTGCATCTTGTACTTTTTTAACAGCGTGTTTCATAGCACCAGGGCTCATAAATTGCCCTTTCTTTAAATTGACTACTTTGCCTGTTTTTGCAGCAGCAACCACCAAGTCTGTTTGACGAACTAAAAAAGCAGGAATCTGAAGTACATCTACATATTCTGCTGCTTTTTCTGCATCTGCAGCTTCATGGATGTCAGTTACTGTTGGTACTCCAAAAGTTTCAGAAACCTTACGTAAAATTTTTAAGGCTTTTTCATCACCAATACCCGTAAAACTATCAATTCTACTTCTGTTGGCTTTTCTAAAACTTCCTTTAAACACATAGGGGATTTTTAAATCATTGGTAATGCTAACCACCTTTTCAGCAATTCTAAGCGCCATGTCTTCTCCTTCAATAGCACAAGGGCCTGCCAATAAAAAGAAGTTATTTGCCTCTAGGTTTTTTATGTTGGGTACCAATGATAAATCCATGACTAAAATTTTTAACAAAAGTACAAAATAAATGTTGTTGAGGTTTGGTATCTTTAACCCTTACTAATTTAAGGTTTATGAAAAAAAAAGGGATGATGTTATTGGTGTTTATAGGAATGATTTCCTGTAAAAATGAAATCAAAAAAACCACAGAAACTTCTTCATCAATCATCGATTCTACACAAGTTAGAAAACATTTATATACCCTAGCTTCCGATGAAATGGAGGGTAGGAGAGCTGGTACTGCTGGTATAGAAAAAGCTGCTCAATACATAGAAAAAAAATTTAAAAAGATAGGCTTAGTACCCTATGATACACTCTCTAATTATAGACAAACTTTTACATTTAAAAATAGACGAACTCAAGAAGACATTACTTCCAGTAATATTATTGGAGTGTTGGAAGGAAAAAGTAAAAAAGAGGAGATTGTTATTATATCTGCACATTATGATCATCTAGGAATTAGAGCAAAAGAAGGAGTCTTAGATAGTATTTATAACGGAGCTAATGATGATGCTTCTGGGGTAACCGGTATTTTGGCCTTGGCAGAATACTTTAAAAAAGTAGGCAATGAGAGAACCCTTGTTTTTGCAGCTTTTACTGCCGAAGAAATGGGACTGGTGGGCTCTAGACATTTTGGTAAAGGGATAGAGGCTAGCAAATTTGTTGCAGGAATCAACTTAGAAATGATTGGTAAAACCCCAAGTTTTGGCCCTAATACAGCCTGGTTAACTGGTTTTGAGCGTTCAGATTTTGGAAAAATAATTCAAAAAAATTTGGTGGGTACAGGCTATCAGCTATACCCAGACCCCTATAAAAAATTTAATTTATTTTTTAGATCAGACAATGCTTCTTTGGCACGCTTAGGGGTTCCGTCTCATACATTTAGCACCTCGCCAATAGATACAGATAAAGATTACCATCAAGTTTCAGATGAAGCAGAAACCCTAGATATTGCTGTTATTACACAAACCATACAAGCGGTAGCTGTTGGAACAAAGAGCATCATTTCTGGAGAAGATACCCCTACCAGAGTTGTTTTAGAAGAAAGAAAAAATAATTAATTAGACCATACTAAATGAACATTCATTTTATAGCCATAGGAGGTAGTGCCATGCACAATTTAGCCATTGCCTTGCACAACAAAGGATATCAAGTAACAGGAAGTGACGATACCATTCACGATCCTTCTAAATCTCGTTTAGAAAAAAAAGGACTCTTACCAAAAGAGTTTGGTTGGTTTCCTGAAAAAATTACGCAACAGTTAGATGTCATAATTCTAGGGATGCATGCCAAGAAAGACAACCCAGAGTTGTTACAAGCACAGGAAATGGGTTTAAAAATATATTCGTACCCAGAGTTTTTATATGAACAATCCAAAGATAAAACTAGGGTAGTTATTGGAGGTTCACATGGAAAAACAACCATTACTTCTATGATACTTCATGTTTTAGATTATAATGATATGGAGGTAGATTATATGGTAGGCGCACAGCTTGAAGGTTTTGAAACCATGGTGCACCTTACCAAAGAAAATGAGTTTATAGTATTGGAAGGTGATGAGTATTTAAGCTCACCTATAGATAGAAGACCAAAATTTCATTTATACAAACCCAATATTGCGTTATTAAGTGGTATTGCTTGGGATCATATCAATGTATTTCCAACTTTTGAGGAGTATGTAAATCAATTTAGAATTTTTACAGATTCTCTAACAGACGGAGGCATTATGGTGTATAATGAAGAAGATGCTATTTTAAAAGAAGTAGTTGAAAGCTCTTCACATTCCATAAAAAAATACGAATATTCAACTCCAGTCTATCAGATAGAAGACGGAGTTACCTATATAGATACCCCAGACGGATTGATGCCCCTAGAAATATTTGGCGATCATAATTTGCAAAATTTGGCAGGAGCCAAATGGGTTTGCCAACATATGGGCATTGATGAAGACGATTTCTATGAAGCCATTGCCTCTTTTAAAGGAGCTAGTAAACGTTTAGAGAAAATAGCAGAGAATTCCCAAACGGTTATTTTTAAAGACTTTGCACATAGCCCCAGTAAAGTGAAAGCCACCACTGAAGCCGTTAAAAAACAATATGCCCAAAGAGATGTGATTGCTTGTTTAGAATTGCATACCTACAGCAGTTTAAATGCAGAGTTTTTAGCAGAATATAATGGAGCTCTAGACAAAGCAGATAAAGCAGTAGTTTTTTACTCACCACACGCTGTAAAAATAAAGCAGCTAGACAGTGTTTCGGAACAACAAATTAGCAATGCTTTTCAGAGAAATGATTTAATCATATTTACCAATCCAACTGAATTTAAAGAATTTTTATTTAGTCAAAATTTACATCAATCTGCATTAGTGCTTATGAGTTCTGGAAATTATGGAGGTTTAGATTTTGAAGAGGTAAAGGGACTGGTTTAGTTTTTTCAGGCTTCTTTTTCGAAAATATCTTTTACAGCTGCATACATCTTTTTATTATTAGAATATGTCAATTGATAGCATGGAAGTTTTTCAAACCACTCCAAAAAAGTAGTTGCATTTTTTGGAATTGGGGAGATCCAAGAATCAGGAACTAATTTCTCGAATGCTTCTAAACTTGAAATTTTAGAAATTTCAAAATCTGTTTTTGAATCGTACTTTATAAATACCAATGCTTTACATAAATTTTTTTCATGATAATTAATATTTTTTGGTGGAAGGTACCGAACTGTTTTATTCAAACGGGAATAATGATATTCAGCAGAATTTTTTAACTCAGGATAGTAATCTAATAACACGGGTAAAGAATTCTTTTTTATTGAAATACCAGCCGGAAACGTATGAATTTTTTTTGAAATATCTATTGGAACAAAGTCATCTGCGATACACTGAAACCCTTGAGCTTGTAACAATGCTAAGGAAGTACTTTTACCATTTCCTGAATCACCTAAAATAAGGAGGGTGTTTTTATTATAATTTAGTGCAGATGCATGAAAAACTCCCATCCAATCTTTTTCCTCTTTTTCATAAATACACTCAATAATTTTCATAGAAAACTTTCCTTGAAAATAATGGATATCCTCTACAGACCAAGAACCAATAAGCTTAGAATCTAATATTAAAAAGGTTTTTTTAGAATAGTTGAATACCTGAAATGTAAAATCAATGATAGAATGTTGTTTAACTTCTAAATGAGCAATTTTTGGGTGAATTAGAGATAGTTCAAATTCATTTGAAAAAAAAACTTTAAATATTTTAGAATTGATTAAATAGAATTTTTCAAAAGAAAATTTCTCAGGTATTTTATAAGATAAGTTGGTTTCTTCGACTTTATGACCAATGGTATTAGGTATTACAATATCATTCTTAATTTTTTGAATAAACTCTAGAGCAATATCAATTGGAATATCTATTTTGTTGTTTAGCTTTGTAGCAATTGATTTTGGGTCTTCTTTATAATATAAATCATTTATAATATTAGCAGCTGTCTGCTCTACTAGTAGATATCTATTTGCCTCTTGAAACCATACAATTTCTTTATCTTCTAATTTTTTTGTAATAATTTGTTTCAAATATCTTTTTAAGCCTCAATATAAGATTTAATCCTTATTGGATAATTATTTTTTTGTTAGTTGTTCCTGTTTCTGTGGCAATTTTCACAATATAGACACCACTGTTTAGTTTAGGTAATGCAATGTCATTCACACCATTTCCTTCAAAAGAACTCTTAAGTACTTCTTTTCCAAGGATGTTATATAACTGGATGTTTGCAGTTCCGTTTTGCACACCTACAACACGTAAGTTTTCTCTACTTGAAGTATAGATACTTAGAGTATTGTTAAACCCAAAATCATCTGCACTTAATGAACTAGTGGTAGTATGGATATAAAAACGTCCAATACCGTCAAGATTATTCTCTGGAGTAAAGCTAAAGTTTGCGTCTTCTTCTAACAAAGTAAAACTATTGTCTTGTTTGTCTTCTATATATACATTAATATTAGAAGGAACATTTGTGTTTTCTATTGAGAAAGTAGCAGTTTTACCTGCTTCAACAGTAACACCTACAGGAATAATCGAAGATTCAAGATCAGATAATGGTAACGATTGTACCTGATATTTTTTTCCTTGACTCTCTTCAACTAAGTGAGTAAATACATCTATTTCGTTTTGAATTCCTCCAAAAACTTCTCCTTCCCAACCAGCATCAAAACCTGTAGTTGCATTGTCTGTAAAATACAACTTTGTAAAACGATTTTTTTCACCATCTGTCATTAGAAGTTTTACTTCTGTCCAAGAATTTGTTCTTAAAAAAGTATCTGTTCCTTGAGCAGATTGGTTGCTTTCAGCAAAAGTAACTGTTCCTGTTGAAGTAGCATTAACAAAGAATCCTTGTCCTGGAGCCAATATCCAAGCCTCCCCAAATGTTTTAACTTCATATGTACCACTAGCTTGATTCCACAACCAAATTTGAGATTGATCTAGATTAGAACTAGTTGTAGCACCTAAAAAGGTAGCACTATTTACAAAAGATGTGTATGGATTACCTATTAAATTAAAACCAACGGCAAGAGAGGAAGTCTCTACACTTGCGGTATTTATAGTTCCTGTAAATGAAATATCTCCTGCTCCTTGACCAGTTTCTCTTCGAACAGAATATCCCTGTCCTGCGATAAAATTAGCAGCAGCATCACCAGTTTGCATATAAGACCAGCTATCATCTGCAGGTACATAAGAACCAATAGCATTGTTAGTACCATTAATAGCTAAAGAATTTGCAGTAACATAAGCACCCTCATATGTTTCTCCAGCAACCGGGCTTGATACCAAATACCAGTTTTCTGTTCCTAGATTTCTGTTGTAGGTGATGTTTCCTGTTGAGGAACCACTTACTATTAAAGAACCTCCTGAAGTTATGATTAAAGAAGCATTATTTTCTAGGATGATAGTCCCTAAAGAAATATTTTCAGAAGTATTAATTGTTTTATTCGCACTTATAATTACATCATCTCCATTACTTGGAACAGCATTGAAACTCCAATTTTCAGCGGTACTCCAATTTGTATCAGTAATTTCTAAAAAAGTATTAGCACCTGTTACAACATGAGATCCTAGCCTAGAAAAGGTGTCCGATGCTAGAGAAATCCATTCATTTGGATCATAAGTGCTTGTTGGGTTAGTTGTAGTAAACTTTCTTTGAATAGTTATATCTTCTCCAAAGTAAGATGAATCATCAAATACTCCTACGATATCAATTAAAATATCATCTTTAAACAATCCTATCGGATCATTCCCATTAAAGTAGACAACCTCAGAGGAGGGTGTTAAATCTGTCTCATCTAAAATAGGTGTAGTAGCACTCGCATTGGCAATTACATACACATCTCCGTTAGCCAGAGTGCCAGATAATACTAATGGTGTGCCAGACCAAGAACCTGCACCATTGATTTGTTTTTTTAGAGTATACGAACTTAAATCTACAGGAGTACCTGTATAATTTACAATTTCTAAAGCCTTATTATTAGAGGATCCTTCTATGTATTCAGAAATATAAAGGTCTGAGGCTACAGTATTATCTGCTCCCGTATTAACCGTTAAAGGATTACTTGCTATTGAGGTATTACCTGTTGGATCATAGGCTTGTATGGTCACTGCATAGCTTGTTGAAATAGATAAGCCGGTTGCATTATAATTTGTTGAGCTAGTTGTTCCTACTTCAATATTATTTAAAAATATTTTATATCCTGTTACAAATGAATTATCTGTTGAAGCAGTCCAGGATATATAAAATGATGTTCCAGTTATTAGAGAAGAAGTTACATTGGTTGGCTTTGTTGGACTTTCTGAATCTGTAATATCTCCAAATTTATCTTCAGCCAAAGGACCTCCCCAAATTTGTGTAGCAAAATAAGGATTGTCTATAAACGGATTTCTATTTCCTTGCGCATACGTTCCATTACTGTCATGATAGGTGTTTCTTTGTAATTCAAAATCTGAAACTGGATCAGCAGCATTCCAAGATAGAAAAAGATCAATCATATCATCATAAGTTGCAGAAGAATCACCTAACCCAACATTGGTTGGTAGTGTTTGTTCACCGTATCTAAGATACATATACATCATCATTCTAGCCACATCTCCTTTCCATTCGTCACCTGGATACCATCCATTCTGATTATTTCCAGATGAATTTGTATAACTTTCACCACTATCTCCTGACTCGGTTCCGGTACTATCAGAAAACTTTCTATTACCTCTTGAAGAGTTTCTTTGACCATTACAGGGTCTCAGATTGTGGGCATCTGCATAAGGAGGGCCATTTTCTGAACTGTCGTCTAAATCTGGTGTAGCTAACGAATTTGAATATACATGTTCTCTGTTCCAAAGTCCTGATCCTGATCCATTATCATTTATTCCTGCTACTCTATCATTTGTAATATCTGTATCTGTGCCATTCTCATAGCCATATATTAGTAATACTTCATTACTGTTGTCAGGATTAATATCCGTTATTTTTGATGCCTCCCATATACCCGGAGTATAGGACAAGTTGTTGGTATGAGTATTTGTAATTTTGGTAGCTAATGCAGCTTTCAAATCAGCTCCTGTTAAGCTGAGGTTTACATCATTGTAATAATCTGGTACTTGGGCAATAAATATACTAGAGTAACAAACTAAAACTAAAAAAAGGAGTTGTTTCATTAATTTTTATAATAAAACCACCCCTTCTCATTAAGCAATAAGAAGGGGTGGTAAGTAAATATAATAATTTATTATTGGATTAAAGGTTTTGGGGCTTAAAATCCGCTACCAGGGTCTGATGGGCTCATTGCCTGCGCTTTTTTAGGGTTTAAAATTAAAAAGGTTCCCATAGCTGTTAAGGCTGCATATTTTCCGTAATCACCAATCTTTTTAAGCGCATCTTTACGAGAAATTTCTTTATTGTTAGTTTCTTTGTGGGTTTTCATATTGTAGTAATTGATAATGTTATTGAATAATTATTTTTTTGTTAGTTGTTCCTGTTTCTGTGGCAATTTTCACAATATAGACACCACTGTTTAGTTTAGGTAATGCAATGTCATTCACACCATTT